>DATJBN010000214.1:0-13760 GCA_035515335.1 Syntrophales bacterium
AGAGGGCGACCTTTGGATAGAGAGCTTGCAGCGGCGAAAAAACTCGCGATAAAGATTGCACACTCGGTCGGCCCTGCCATCTTTTACTCGGACAAGAAGAGGGAGATGGATAGCTCCCGGCGGCTCTTCGTGTCAACTCCCCTTGTGAGGCAGTGTCTTGAACTCGTGAGGGAGCGGGAAGACGGAATCGGTCATGGTGCAAGACACTGCAGGAAGGTCGCAATAGATGCCGGGGCGATAATGCTCACAGAGCATGCGCCTTTTCGAAAGAAGTCCGACTTGCGGCGGCTGGTTCTTCTCGCCCATATAGCCGGTGTCCTTCACGACGTCAGGCGGCTGGAGAAAGACCACTCCCAGGCAAGCGCCGAGGAAGCGGGAAGCATTCTGATGCGTTTCGGTCTTCCGGAGCGTGAGGTTGAAGCGATAGCGGCCGCCATCAGGAATCACGAGGCCTTTCGTCCACCCGAATTTCTCGAAGACCCACTCGCCCAGTTTCTCTCCGATGCGCTCTACGACGCCGACAAATTTCGCTGGGGTCCGGACAACTTCACCGAGATGCTCTGGGACATGGTGGAGTACAGAAAGGCCTCACTTGAGGCCCTTCTCAAGCGGTTTCTGAAAGGCATGGAAGGGATAAGACAAATCCGGGAGACATTTCGTTCTCACACAGGCAGGATCTACGGTCCCGATTTCATCGACCGCGGCATCGAGATAGGGATGAAATTTTATGCCGCAATGGTCAAGTCAGAATCCTGAGTTGGCTGCAGACCCTTGTCACGGCAACTGCTTCTTCGCCACTGATATCTGTTCCGCGATTTTTCTTTGCGTATCTTGATATTCTTCCTTGGGGTCGATCCTGATCGCCTTCTCTATGAGACGCAGCGCATCCTCGTTCTTCCCCTGCATCATAAAAGCGTTGGCGAGGTTATTCATCACATCGAAGTCGTCGGAACTGCGATCGAGGGCATTCCTGTAATAAGACGCCGCATCAACATAGTTACCCGACCGGTAAAGTAGATTCCCCATGTTGAAGTAGGGAGTCGCCCATTCAGACTTGTTGCTGATGGCCTTGGCATACTCCTTCTCCGCCGTCTCATAGTCTCCCTTCTTTTCATAGATGACGCCCAAGTCGTTGTGTTGTTCTGCGGAGAGCGGACCATCCATGACCATGATCTTCGGCATGGTACAGGAAATGACAAATATACACGCGATTAACGGGAGCTCCGATTTGAGGCGAATGATAGGTCTTCTCATCTTTTCCCAGGCAGCATCGAATTTTCGGTAATCGAACAGTTCTTTCGCCTTGTCTCCGTCATGGGCGATAAAGCCTTCATCGTTGTATCAGAAAACAACAAGGTAGTGTGGGTTGGAAACGACCCAGAAACCAAAATCCAGAAGTACGATCACGGGTTTCTTCTCGTCAATGAGGGCCTTGATATCCTCGACCCAGCCGCGGCCGAGTTTCGTCTCAAAGCCCTTTTCACGCGCAAAGTCTTCCAGGTCTGTAATCAGCGAACTCTTTATCGCATCGCTGTACACAGCCTTGCATATCTGGTGCTGGTCGGTCGCAACCCCGTAGAAGGCCATGACCGAAGAAACTGAAGCAGGACCGCAATACAGCGTATCCTGCTCCACAAAAGGGACATCGTCGATGACGTGGGCAGAGATACCCGCCGTCAGAATGAGGAGGACAAATAGACTCTTCAATTCAATTCTGCTATTTTATCGTAACGGTCTTGCCCATCAGCTTGACTATCACAAGGACCAAGATGATAACGACAAGGAGCACGATAACGAAACCAGCGCCGCTATCCGCGCCTGCCAATAGCCTGTCCGATGCCTGCGACAGCATGTGTATCTGATCATCTGACATGCTCTGCAGCTTGGCCTTTATCTCCTCCGGCTGCAGGCCGTACGCCTCCATCTTTTCCTTGACGACGCGCGATTCCATGGCGCGCTGGATCTTGCTTATCTCTTCACTCCTTATCTGCGCGTCCACTTTCTGCGATGAGGCTATGGAACCGATCATACCCGCAATCGCCGGGGACGTAAAGAAGACCGAAAAGTACACGGCAATAACCAACGCCAAGACGGGCTTTCTGAATCTCTTCATGCTGAATCCCTCCTCCCAAAATTTTGGGGATGATCCTTATGAATTGGACCTTGAAGAAATTTTATCGGGAGATTGGGAAGCCTTCAATAAGTGAATCCCTAGTTCCATCTTCTAATAATCTTAGTTGAAAAAGTCCTAGGTCTTCACATGGATGATCGGTAGCCCTATGTGCTTGCGCTTCGTTTCGCCGTACATGCGGGTCTGTTCCCTTAACGTAGGCGCGCCCCGCCTGCCCTTGCCGAATACCTCGATTGCATGCGAACCTCCCAGATGGATGGTGTGCTTGCCGTATCTCCCGCTCAACGTATCGGCGGCCTCATAAAGCTGCCTGACCTTTTCCGCCTTCACCGCATCGTCAAAAAGGGTGTACTGCATCGGTATGTCGGGTACGAGGTCGACAAGAACAACGCCTGTTGAGCGATAGATCTCTTTTTCCTCATAGAGGCCATTAAAGAGTCCCTGGAGAAGCGGGGCAAGCTCCAGAGGATAAACGGAGGGACGCGTCAGCTTTGCCTCACAGCCCGCCGTGTCAAAATTATTCTTCTTCAGGAAGGGGATGATCCTCCTCGCAGCCAGAGAATAGCGCCTCGCCTTGATGCAAGCGGATTCCAAATTTCTCAGAAGATGGGCGAAGAGGTATTCCCGGTCGGAGGTCGGAGGCGTAAAGGTCTTCGTTTTGCTGATCGAGGCATATGTGCTCTTTTCATCCGGTGAAACGGCGTATACTGATTCACCCCGCAGCTCTTTCCATGTCTCCACCCCGGGTTTCGTGAAGCGTTCCTCAACTGTCCTCTCGGGAAGCCTGGCAAATTCGAGGGCGGTCTTCACCCTCATCTTCGTGAGATAACTCGCCGTAGCGTGCCCGATGCCCCAGATTTTTTCCACCGGCAGGTCCTTGAGATACCGGGCGATCAATCTTCCGGGGATGGCGGTAAATCCATCAGGCTTCTTGTGCTTGGAGGCGACCTTGGCAAGAACCTTGGTGAGGCTCAGCCCCGCCGATATAGTGATGCCCAGTTCCCGTTCTATCTCTTTTTTTATCCGGAGGGTGATGGTCTCGTATGAGGCATGGTGTACCCTCCGCATGCCGGTGATATCGGCAAAGGCCTCATCGATGGAGTATTCCTCAACCTGTGGGGTGAAGCGTCTTACGATGTTGACCATTCTTCGGGAGAAGAGGCTGTAGGTTTCATAGTCGGAGGGAAGGATGATAAGCTCCGGACAGAGGGCTCGCGCTTCATGAAGAGGCACGCCGCGTTTTATGCCCAGTTTTTTTGCGGGATAGCTGGCGCAGGCGACGATGCCCCGCTCTCCGCCTGTGATGACGGGTTTCCCCTTAAGCTCGGGGTGGATTGCCTCCTCACAGGACGTAAAGAAGGCATCGCCGTCGATATGGATAATAGCCTGGGGCCATGAATACAGGCTGAAGAGCATCTCGCTCACGAAATGACCTCGCTTTTCACTTGCGTTAAAGCAAGATTTATAGAACAATCGTTCTATTGTCAAGAATATTTTTCAGGAGGATTAAAAATCATGAGAACCATTGGTAAAAAAGAGGGGGGGCGGTCAAGGCGCTTTCTGAAAGCGGCGGGTGGGAATCAATAAATTGTCTTTTCCGGTGCGCCCTCAATCTCGATGATCGATACGTCTCTCGCATTGATCCTGAAATTGTGCAAACCGCTTACCACGTCATCGAGATAGGAATCATCGGCCACTATGGTCGTCGAAGAGGTCGCCCATTTTTCAATATCTCTCGACAGATAATCAAAACATCCGCGAATCAGGGATTCCGTTATTGCCGGCACAGGCAAATGGCAGCGGCCCGCGGCAGGAAGACTCAAGGCAAAATCGTCACAGAGGATGCCGTCCATCGCCTCCGATATGTGATATCCAGCCTGATAGATCTTATCGTCTGTAAGTTCCGCGATAGGCCCCATACCGAGAAGCAGTATCTTGGAGGCAGGGATTCGCGGGGGAGATGCAACCATAATTTTCTCCATGAATGCCGCGGTGATGTGGCCACGTGCGAGCTCCCTGGAAATCATGCCGTTGAGACGCCAGTCCACGAAACCGCAATGGCCTTTCGGAGGCCTTTCGTCGAGGAAGACGCCCATGGCCAGACCCTCACGGCTTAAGACATCCAGCGATTCTGTCGTTATCTTGATTCTCATCTGCCGCACAAATATACGGGAGTTTTATTCTTTTTGTCAAGACAAACGATGCGGGAAATCTTTCAACATCGTTGACAGCGATGTGAAAAGAAGGTATTGTTGCTCCCTACGCGAAAGAAGCGCTGCATATCTCATCCGAACGAGAGGTGCCTCTCTGACTGACCGATTAATCAAGTTTATTGCAACCGGCTTTGGGAGCGGATTAGTCCCTTTTGCGTCGGGGACTGCCGGAACGATCGTCGGCATACCGGTATATCTTGCCCTTTCCCGGTTGTCCTGGAGCCTGTATTTTGCATTTATTGTGGCCCTTACCTGTTTCGCGTGCTATGTTGCCCACCAGGCTGAGAGGATGTTCGGCGAGAAGGACACGTCGCGTATAGTCATTGACGAAATCGTCGGCTTCCAGTGGACCATGTTCCTCGTGGCACCGACGGTTCTGCATATTTTTATCGGGTTTGCCTTTTTCCGCCTGTTCGATATTGCCAAGGTATTCCCGGCGGGCTATTTCCAGAGGAGACTGCCCGGCGGTTATGGAATCGTGGTGGACGACGTTGTCGCCGGCATGTACGCCAACATCGCTCTTCTCCTTCTCATAAAATTCTGGGGCATATGATCCGTGACTGCATGGTCGATTATTTTTTCCGAAGAGACGTTTAAATGAAGGTAGGCATAGTGACAATCGGCAATGAATTGACGAGCGGTAAGACACAGGACACTAATTCCTCTTTCATCGCCCGCCAGATGAATGCACAGGGCTGGGAGACATCGGTCATGATGTCGATCCCCGACGACGAAGGCGCGATAAAGAAAGTCCTCGATTACGCCATGTCTCTTTCGGATGCGGTAGTAATAACGGGCGGACTCGGGCCCACGGCCGATGACATCACGACAGCCGCCGTGGCGAAGGCCTTCGGTCTTGGGATACGCATCAACCAGGAGGCACTTGCGCACATAAAGGACAGGTTCGAAAAATTTAAACTCAAGTGGACCGCAAACAACGAAAAGCAGGCGCATATCCCGGATGGTGCGGAAGCGATAAGAAACCACGTGGGTCTTGCCTGGGGATATTCTCTGAAAAAGAATGGAAAGGTGATATCCGTCATCCCAGGCGTTCCGGCGGAGGTGAAAAGGATGGTGCCTGACGGTGTCATACCCGTCCTGAGAAAGGAATTCGGGAATGCAGCGGGATACGTGAAGAGCGGGACTCTCAAATTGACGGGCATTACAGAGGCCAGCGTGGACCAGACGCTGGCTGACGTAGATTTTGCCGGCCTCGGCGTGAATATCGGTTTCTATCCTAACTTTCCGGAGATTCAGATTGTCCTGACCGCCATAGCCACGACTGAAGATGAAGCCAGAAAAAAAATCCTCGCGGCCGAGTCTCAGGTTCTTGCAAGACTCAGGCAGTATGTATTCGCCTATGATCAGGATACGCTGGAAGGCATCGTGGCGGCGCTTCTCACGCAAAAGAAATTGACTATCGCAGTTGCCGAATCGTGTACCGGAGGTCTTCTCACGGACCGCCTCACGGATGTGGCGGGAAGCTCCGTCTATCTTGAAAGAGGCGTCATCTCCTACAGCAATGAATCTAAGATGGACCTTCTCGGAGTGTCCTTGGATGTGCTCCGGGAATTCGGCGCAGTGAGCGAGAAGACGGCCGTCGCCATGGCCGAGGGCGTAAGAAGACTGGGAAAATGCGACCTCGGTATTTCAACGACAGGAATCGCGGGGCCCTCGGGCGGAAGCCCGGAAAAGCCGGTGGGAACCGTTTTTATTGCACTTGCCGACGGGACAGGAACCTTCTGCCGCAATTACACATTCCGGTGGGACCGCCGGAGAAACAAGACGATGATGTCCCAGGCGGCCCTCATGCTGCTCAAGAGATACCTGACGGGCGAGCTGCAACATGAATGACAAGAAATCATTGAGGGCGTTTCTTGCCGTCGATCCTCCTTCTAACATATACGACGAGATCGTCCGGATCCAGGAGCGTCTGAAAAAGGCGATCAAGGGGGACGTTCGCTGGGTGAGGCCTGAGGGCATCCATCTGACACTTAAATTTTTCGGCTGGATTTACGAATCGGATATTGCAAATATCTCCCAGGTGGTTAAAGATAAGGCAGCGAACATGAGGCCTCTGAGCCTTCATGTGAGAAGGCTGGGTGTATTTCCGACCGCAACGCGGCCCCGTGTCCTATGGCTGGGAATAGACGGCGATACCGAACCGCTGATCAGGCTCCAGAAGGAGATCGACGACGGGCTTCTCAATTACGGCTTCGGGAAGGAAGACAGGCCCTTCAAGCCACATCTCACACTTTCGAGAATCAAGGACCCCAAGGGGATAACCGGCCTCGTTGAGGCAATGAAGAAGAATGAGGATTATACAGCCGGGAGCTTCACCGTAGATGGTCTCACTCTTTTCAAGAGCGACCTCAAACCGACGGGGGCGGTTTACACGAAACTCGTCAACTTCCCCTTCCCGGAATGAGAGACGGTTATTCGGTATTGATTAGGATTTCTTTTTATTTCATACGGAGGTGATTATGGCATCAGATATCGATAGAGAAAAGTCAGTCGATCTTGCGATCACGCAGATCGAGCGGCAGTTTGGCAAAGGCTCAATCATGAGACTGGGCGGGGGTGAACACGTATCTGATATATCCGTAATCCCGACAGGCTCGTTGAGTCTCGACCTCGCCCTCGGCGTGGGAGGCGTCCCACGCGGGAGGGTCATCGAGATATACGGTCCTGAGGCAGGCGGTAAAACAACCCTCGCACTTCACATAATCGCCGAAGCCCAGAAGAGAAACGGTCTTGCCGCTTTCATCGATGCGGAGCATGCCCTTGATGTGGCCTACGCGAAGAGGATCGGCGTCAACACCGATGACCTCCTCATCTCACAGCCCGACACGGGTGAGCAGGCCTTAGAGATCGCGGAGACCCTCGTGAGGAGCGGCGCCCTCGACGTCCTCGTGATAGATTCAGTCGCCGCCCTGGTGCCCAAGGCGGAGCTCGAAGGAGACATGGGAGATGCCCAGATGGGACTCCAGGCAAGGCTGATGTCCCAGGCCCTTCGCAAGCTCACGGGCAGCATCAGCAAATCGAAGACTACGGTCATCTTCATAAATCAGATCAGGATGAAAATCGGCGTCTTCTTCGGGAGCCCGGAGACCACGACGGGAGGGAACGCCCTCAAATTCTATTCGTCCATGCGCCTCGACATCAGGAAGATGACGTCCATCAAAGTAGGACAGGAGATCGTCGGATTCAGAACAAAGGTGAAGGTGGTCAAGAACAAGGTTGCTCCGCCCTTCCGGGAGACGGAATTCGACATCATCTTCGGCGAAGGCGTTTCGCGTGAGGGCGATGTACTCGACCTTGCCGTGGAGAACGGCATCGTCGAGAAGAGCGGCGCCTGGTACTCATACAAGGGAGAGAGAATCGGCCAGGGCAGAGACAATTCGCGCAATTTCCTGAAGGAAAACCCGGATACCTTAAAGCAGCTCGAAGATGAGGTCCGGGAGAAGGTCGGCCTTCCGGGCTGAGGTTCGGAAAGGCATGGCAAAGAACCTCTCTCCTCATGACAAAGCAAGAGAGCGCGCCTACAGACTTCTCGCCGTGCGTGCGAGGAGCGAAAGGGAGCTTCGTGCGAAGCTTAAGGAAAGGGGATTCGAAGAACCGGTAGTGGAGGAGGTAACTGCAAGGCTCCGGGAACTCAACTACCTTGATGACGAATCCTTCGCCAGGCAGTGGGCGAGGAACCTCGCGGTAAACAGACTCCTCGGTAACAGGAGGATTGCCGCGAGTCTCTCGGAAAAAGGCATCCGGGATCAGCTGATCAGGCAGGTCCTCTCCGAGGTACGTGAGGAGCTCTCCGAGGAAGAGGCGGTCTTCCGTCTCATCAGAAAAAAGATGGACAAGAAGACCGCGAAAATGGATGATAAGGAAAAAAGAAGATTAGCCCAGAGCCTGATGGGAAAGGGTTTTCCGCCAGGCCTGGTTTTTGACATATTGAAGAGATCGAAGGAGGATTTCATTGATGAAGGGGAGTGAAATAAGGGAGAAGTTCTTAAAATACTTTGAGGAGAACGGACACGCGGTCGTGCCGAGTTCATCGCTCATCCCTAAGGATGATCCTACGCTCCTTTTTACCAATTCGGGGATGGTTCAGTTCAAAAACTGTTTTCTGGGTTTGGAAGATCGGGGGTACACGAGGGCAACAAGCTCACAGAAGTGCGTGCGCGCAGGCGGAAAGCACAACGACCTGGAAAACGTGGGCTATACGGCACGTCATCATACATTCTTTGAGATGCTGGGAAATTTTTCCTTCGGCGACTATTTCAAGAAGGAATCCATCTTCTGGGGATGGGATTTCTTGACAAGGGTGATGGGGCTTCCGAAAGAAAGACTCTGGATCACCATCTACAAAGACGACGACGATGCCTTCGAGATCTGGAACAAGAACATGGGAGTGCCGGCTGAGAGGATCGTCCGCATGGGGATGGACAGCAACTTCTGGATGATGGGCGAAACCGGGCCATGCGGCCCGTGCTCGGAGATCATCTACGACCAGGGCCCAGAGGTCGGATGCGGGAGGCCGGAATGCAGTGTGCTCTGCGAATGCGACCGCCATCTCGAGATATGGAATCACGTATTCACGCAGTTCGACCGCGATAAGGATGGCAATTTCAATCCCCTGCCCAAGCCCAACATCGATACGGGAATGGGGCTCGAACGTCTGGCAGCGGTCGTCCAGGGAGTTAAGAGCAACTACGACACGGACTTCTTCCAGACTATTATCAGGGCGGTTGAAAAGATAAGCGGGAAGAAATACGGGACGAGCGAAGAGACGGATATCTCGACGAGGGTCATCGCCGATCACAGCCGGGCCGTCACATTCCTGATAGGGGACGGTATCCTTCCCAGCAACGAAGGCAGAGGCTACGTGTTGCGCAGGATCCTGCGCAGGGCCGCGCGCCACGGCAAACTCCTCGGCATAGACAAGCCCTTCCTGCACGATATGGCATCCGTCGTCATCGCCGAGATGAAGAACGTCTACGGCGACCTTGTCGACAAAGAAGGATACATAAAAAAGGTCATCTTCAATGAAGAGCAGCGATTTATAGAAACGCTGGACGCAGGTCTCAAGATACTGAGCGATGAGGTATCGACTCTCAAGAAAGAGAAAAGGAAGATCGTACCCGGCGATGTCGTCTTCAAGCTCTATGATACGTTTGGCTTCCCTGTCGACCTCACGGCGGATATCGTAAAGAAGGACGGCCTCACCCTCGACATGGAAGGATTTGAAAAGGCCATGGAGGTGCAGAGGGAGAAGGCGAGGGAATCCTGGAAGGGAAGCGGCGAGAAGGCCGTTTCCACAAGCTACCAGAAGCTTTCCCTCAAGGGGATCAGCACTCAGTTCGTCGGCTACGAAGGCGTCACGGAGGCCCATTCTAATATCGCAGCAATCATGAAAAATGATGAACTCGTGGATTCAGTGAAGGTAGGAGAGAAAGCGGAGATATTCACCACAGAGAGTCCCTTCTACGGCGAGGCAGGTGGACAGATCGGCGATACGGGGACCATCGAAGGCGATGAATTTGTCTTCGAGGTCTGGGATACGCAGCGGCCCATCGAGAATCTGATCACGCATATCGGAAAGATGAAGTCAGGAGAGATGAGAACGGGTAGGGACGCCGTCTTGAAGGTCGATGTGGATACGAGGCGGGCGACGGAGGCGCACCACTCCGGCACCCATGTCCTGAATGCCGCTCTCCACAAAGTCCTGGGCGATCATGTAAAACAGTCAGGATCGCTGGTCAATCCGGAGAGGCTCCGTTTCGACTATACCCATTTTTCCAGGGTCAGCGAAGAAGAACTCGACCGGATCGAATCGATCGCAAACGAAATCATCAGAAGCAATGTCACCGTTCAGACGAGTATCCTTCCCCGCGAAGAGGCGATGAAGACGGGCGCCCAGGCCGTGTTCGACGAGAAGTACGGCGAGCAGGTGCGCGTGGTCAAGATGGGTGATTACAGCATGGAGCTCTGCGGCGGCACCCACGTGTCCAAGACTGGAGATATCGGGCTTCTCAAGGTCATCCATGAATCGGCCATAGCCGCGGGCGTGAGGAGGATCGAGGCAGTGACCGGAAAGGCGGCCTTGAAGTACGTGCACGCAGTCGAAGGAGAGCTGAAGAAGACTGCATCCATCCTCAAGGCCATTCCCCTCGAGCTCTCAGACCGCGTCGAGAAGCTGGTCAAGCATCAGAGGGACATGGAAAAGGAGATCGAAGAACTGAAGGTCAAGCTTGCAGCGAAAGACATGACGGACCTCGTAAAAAAGGTCAAGAAGCTGAAGGGTGTGAGTGTACTCGCCGCCGCTGTTGACGTGGCCGACGCGAAGACCATGCGCGACCTCGGCGACAGGCTCAAGGACAAGATCAAGTCGGGAATCGTCCTACTGGGAAGCAAGACAGGTGAAAAGGCGATGCTCCTCTGCATGGTCACCAAGGACCTCGCAGATAAGTATCACGCAGGAAACATCATCAAGGAGATCGCTCCCATAATCGGAGGGAGCGGCGGCGGAAGGCCGGACATGGCCCAGGCCGGCGGGCCGAAACCTGAGAACTTAAAGAAGGCACTGGATAAGCTTGCAAAGATGATCTGACCGAGATATCCCTCTGTCATTTCGAAGGAGAGGAGCGAGAAATCCATGTCCCGAGCGGTGCGAGGGATCTAAGATTCCTCACATGCCCCTTGGCATTGCTTAGGGCTTCGGTTCACCGGAATGACAGTTTTGAATATCAAGAAATAACAATCCCCTTGTTCTGTCAGTAAGGAACAAGGGGATTGTTGTTTCTTCACAAGCCGGGACCGAGTCTATCTTATATAACGGCCGCCGTCTTCGAGTTTCAGCCATGTATCGACGTCCGGCGTATCGATTTGAACCGTCCTATCGCCCGTCATCCTGACGGCAGAATTAGTCATAGCTTGAAAAATGGAATACCAGACCCCGATCTGTTTACCCTTGTCATCCAAAATCGCAAATCCATGAAGCGCCGTTGTGAGGTTAACAGTCGCCGCCTTGTCCTTCATGAACATGACGATCTCTTTCATCTTTGACGGCGTCATATCGATTTTCTTCCACAGGTCGGAGTCGAGCGTATAAGTCTTATCGAGTCCTATGAGCGCATTCGGATAGACCTCCGAGCCGCTGTAGAAATAATTGTAATTCGGATTGACCTTGAATTTGTCGAAGGCCTCCATCGCGCGCCCGTCAGCGACTATGCTGCCGTAATTTTTAACCGGCACGCTCGCGCAGTCTGAAGACAAGAGCAGGAGAACGATGCACACGGCGCGGAAAATATTTTTTAATTTCCTTTGCATTGTCTTCTCCTCCTTTACTCTTGCGAATCTACTTCTTCTTCTCGATGGCCCTCAATATCTCATCCATCTTCTTCAGTTCTTCCCCGTAGCTCGCCCAGTTGCCCTGCCTCAGGTATTCCTGTGCCTTTCTATAATGGGCAAGCGCATCCAGGGCTAATTGTTTGTCTGTCCTTTCGGCCACAGGTTTTACCTGCGTCTCGACGGCAGTTCTTTCTTCCTTCAACACCCTGCCGCCGAAAATCCTCTGGAGTGAAATATCCAGATTGTCCTCCATGGCGATGGAGTTTCCGTAGGCCACGATAACCCTCTTCAATTCAGGAAGCTGTCCCTTCTCCGCCGCCAGGTAAAGTGATTCAAAATATATGATCGACTTCTCGATGGGAATGGCGAGCAGTCTGCCACGGATCACCTGCGAGCCCCTCTGGTTCCAGAGCGAAAGCTGTTTGGAAATCTCCGTATCCTGGTCTATCCTCGCCTCGATCTGGCTCGGACCGTAGACCAGTTTGTCCTTGGGGAACTTGAAAACGGTTATCTTGCCGTAGTTCGCGCCGTCGCAGCGCACCGCCAACCAGGCCGACATATTATCTTTCCTGCTGGGTGTGAAGAGCAGGAGCAGTATGAACTCTTCCTTCTTGTCGCCGGGAAGCCTCATGATTGTATAATAGGGCTCCATCTCCCAGTCATTGCCTCCGGTGTGTTTCCCCGGAATAGTCCAGAGGTCTTCCTTGTTGTAAAAGACCTGGGGGTCCTGCATATGATACGCCCCATACATGCGCGCCTGAAGAGCAAGCATGGCCTGGGGATAGCGGATGTGGCTTTTCAATTCCGGCGGCATCTCATTGAGGGCCTTGAATGTCCCCGGAAACATCTTGGCGTAGGTCTCTATGATCGGGTCCTTTGCGTCACTGATGTAAATCTTCACCGATCCGTCATAGGCATCGACGGTCGCCTTCACGGAGTTGCGGATGTAGTTTCCCATCTTCGCGCTGGGCTCTGAGTAGGGGAAACGATCAGTCGTGGTGTATCCATCAAGGATCCAGATGAGGCGTCCTTCGGGCGAAATCACCATGTACGGATTGCCGTCCAGCTGGATGAACGGAATTATGTGCGAGACCCGATCCGTGACTTTCCTGTAATACATGACCCTGCTCTCCGACGTGATATCGTCAGAGAGAAGAATCGTGAACGAGCCGAAGCGCGCTGCGAAAAGCATCTTCTTCCAGAAAGAAAGCGGAACGCCGCCGCTCCCGGCATAGCTTGAGTAGACATTCTTATCACCGACGGGATAGTCGAACTCCTGCCGTTTCCCCTTTACGAAGACGTATTCATTCGAAGTCTCGCCGTAGTAAATCTCGGGACGTGTGATCTTGATATTCGTCATGGAGACAGGCGGGATGTCCTTGATGAAGAACTCCGGAAGTCCCTCGCCGGATATCCGGTTCACTGGGCCGAGCACTGCGCCGTAGCCGTGGGTGTAAGTAAGATGCTCATTGACCCACGTCCTCGAAGGCAGCGCCTGATACGAAAGCTCCCGCGGAGAGAGCATCACCTGGCGGTATTCGCCGTTCACTGTGTAGCGGTCGTTGTGGACGCTCATGAATTTATAGTATGTCCGCATCTCCTGCAGCTGCCCGTATGTCTGGAGGAGCGGGCCGTGATCCCAGAGGCGGACATTCTTGATCGTGATGTCGTTCTTCCTCAGATCGTCACGGGTTAGGTTTTCCTCGACCGGAAATTCCTTGTCTTCGATGTCCTGGAGCTGGTACGCCATCCTCGTGAACTTGATGTTCTTTTCCAGGTATGGCATCTCGAGGACGATCTCGTTGGGTACCACCTTGAATTTCTGTATCAGTGCAGGATAGATGCTACGTCCGACGATGACAAGCAGGAGGAACACAATAACGCATCCAGCAGGAACGCGCCAGTCGGGGCGAAAGGCATAGTATACAAGCGACAGACCGCAGAGTGCACAGACCCCTATCATGGCCTTCAGGACCCAGAGCTGTGTCGTGACTTCGGTATAACCGGGACCGAAGACAACGCCCCGCTTCGCAAACAGGATCTCGTTCAATTCCAGCCAGACGCCG
>DATJBN010000215.1:0-14660 GCA_035515335.1 Syntrophales bacterium
GTATCGGACAGCAGTATTATATCAACAAGCGCAGATAGTAAGTTTGAGGTAACAGAGATGAATAGTTTAGAAATCGAAGGCAAAACAATAGACGAGGCGATTGAAAAGGCCTGCAGCGAATTCAACGTACCTAGGGAAAAGCTGAATATAGAAATCATTTCCGATGGCGCTACGGGATTCCTCGGACTCGGTTCAAAGAAGGCTAAAATAAGGGCGAGTATTATGTCGATCGATATGGCAATGGAGATGGCCGCCCCTCAGCCGGCGAAGGTCGCGGAAGAGAAAGCGCCAGTTGTCCCGGTGGAGGCCGAGAAGGTCGGGGCCGCTTCTGCCATTGAGGCGCCCGCAGCGATAGCAAAGAAAATCCTTGAAGGTATCCTCACTAGGATGGGGCTCGATTGCCCGGTGACAGTCGAGGAGAACTCCGAAAAGATCGTGCTTGACATCAAGGGTGACGGCAGCGGCCTACTCATAGGCAAGAGGGGACAAAATCTCGATGCGATACAGTACATCGTGAACAAGGCGGTAAGCAAACATACGACTTACCGTAAGATGATCGTCGTCGATACTGAGTCTTACCGGAAGAAGAGGGAAGAATCCCTGATTGCCCTGGCTGAAAAACTGGCCGAGAAGGTGAAAAAGTCGAAGAAGACCTTGACCGTGGGACACATGAATGCCCACGACCGCCGCGTTATCCATCTCGCCCTTCAAAATGACGAGTCACTGACCACCAAGAGTCGGGGCGAAGGTGAATTCAGAAAGATTGTCATAATGCCTGCCAAGAAAGGCTAGGCTGGGTCGGCGTCTTATCGTTTCAGTAAACAATGCCGTCCAGACTGCATAGTGGTTTTCGCAGGGATCCAAATGGAAGACACGATAGCGGGCATAGCCACCCCTTCCGGGACGGCGGCAATCGGTATAATACGGGTCAGCGGGCCTATGTGCCAGGAGATCGCTTCCCGCATCTTCAGGCCGTCACACGCGACCGGCGTCATGACCAGCCATCGTCTTTATCACGGCGATATCGTCTCTCCCGACACGGGAAGGCCTATAGACGAAGTTCTCGTCTCCATCATGAGGAAACCCCACTCCTACACGGGAGAGGACGTCCTGGAAATCAACTGTCACGGCAGTCCCTTCATCCTGGAGTCCGTGCTCTTAGAAGTGATCAGGGCCGGCTCCCGTCTCGCAGAACCCGGGGAGTTCACAAGGCGCGCTTTTCTCAACAACCGTCTGGACCTGTCTCAAGCGGAGGCCGTGGCCGACACAATCACGGCAAAGACAGACAGGGCACTTGAAGTCGCGGTCTCTCATCTTAAAGGTGAGTTTGCACGCAAGATCGAAGAAATTCGGAGCTCCATCGTCAACGTGCTCGCTCTCCTTGAGGCATCCATCGATTTCTCGGACGACGATGTAGAGGCGGCATCACCGGGAACCGCAGCCGAAGCGATACAATCCGCGATAGACGAACTCAACAGACTAGCATCCACATACCGCGAGGGAAAGATATACCGGGACGGGATCAGCGTCGTGATCGCAGGAAAGCCGAATGTCGGGAAGTCGAGCCTCCTAAACAGGCTTCTCGGTGAGAAAAAAGCGATTGTGACCACAGTCCCGGGGACAACAAGAGACCTTGTCGAAGGCATGATCAGCATTAGAGGGATACCGGTGATACTTACGGATACGGCGGGGATAAGAGAGCCTAAAGACCCGATCGAGGAAGAAGGCATCAGGCGCGTGTGGGAACGCGTTTCGGAAACGGACCTTGTGATCGTGTTGATAGACGGAAGCGAATGCCTGACGGACGATGACATGAAGATTATCGACGGGTGCAGGCCGCGGAACTTCTTCTTTGTCATCAACAAGTCAGACCTTCCTCATCTGGTTGACGAGAAAAGGCTGGTAAGTCTCGCGCCCGATACCGATGTGCCAGTATGGATTTCTGCAAAGGAGGGCCTCGGAATCTCCGCGTTGAAGGAAGCAATTTACAGCCATGCGCTCTCCGATGCGCAGTGCGGCGAAAGCGGGCACATCGTGTCCAATATCCGACACAAGATCGCGATCGAAAGAACAAGCGATCTCCTTTCCAGAGCGAAGGAAACCATCCTCCAGGGGCTTTCCCCAGAATTGTCCGCCTTTGACGTCCGTCAGTCACTCGAAAACCTTGGCGAAATAGCAGGCAAAACGGTGACGGACGAGGTTCTCGATAGGATCTTTTCCACCTTCTGCATAGGCAAATGATTACCCCTCCCGGCCGCACGCCTCACATCGCGGGTATCGAGGCCACATTGTCCTTTACAAATCAGGCCCTTTTCAGTATAGTTCCTGTCGTTCTTTTGATCCTAAAATCGGAGGTGAGGGCACGATGAAGAGAACAATCATCTTACTCGTCTCGTTGCTCGTGGGCTTCGTTTCACAACCTGTCGCCCTGTGCCAGGAAAAATGTGTTAATGCACAGGGAGAGGCGGCGATCATCAACAACGACCTGCCGTCGGCAAAAACGGAAGCCATAGCCAGGGCGAAGTGGGCAGCAATTGAGCAGACTGTGGGCACCGAGGTCAAGGCAGGAAGCTTCGTGCAAAATTTTACGCTCGTCGAAGACGTAATGAAGACACAGGTCGGAGGCGTCGTCAAGAGCTACAAGGTTCTCGACCAGCAGACCAAGGAAGACATCGTAACAATAAAGATCTCGGCTTGTGTTGAACCGGCGAAGGCGAGAGAAGCCATGTCCTCCCTTGCCTTGAACAATTCTCTTGCCGTATTCATCCCTGCTCGCAAGCCTGGCAAGCGTGGTGATGTATTCGAGGAAACGAATATCCTTTCAGAGACGCTCATCGGGAAGCTTACTGACCAGAACTACAAGGTCGTCGACGTTGCTCCGACACAGGCTGTGGATGCCCGCGAAATCGAAAAGGCGGTGCAAAGCGGAAGCACCATGGCGGTGAGGAGCATGATGTACAAGTTCCTCTCCAACATCATCATCATCGGCAAAGTCGACTACACCATATCGACGAAGAAAGGTGAGGATATCGGATACGGCCTCTCCATGCCGTTCAACAACGTAACCGTGAGGCTGACCTATCGCATCGTGGCCAAGAACAATAAAACGGGCGCGATGGAGATCCTTACGGCTGATACCGCACAAGGCAAGGGTCTTGCCAACAACGTCGAGGATGCAGCCAACGAAGGTCTCAAGGACCTTGCAGAGAAGTTGACCCCCAAGATACTCGACAAGGTTGCCTCCTATGTCCAGGGCAATGTCAAGAAGGTGAGCATAAAGGTCAACGGGGTAAAGGACCTCGACACAAATATGGAGATCAAGAACACACTCCAGAACATCGTATGGGTAACGGGAGTGGAGGATAAGCAGATGGGAGAGTTTATAGTCAGTTATCCGGAAAACTCCCTCTATCTGGCCAACAGCATAAAGCAGAAAGGAAATTTCAATATCGTGAATTTCTCGCCCTATTCTTTGACACTGGACTACCAGAAATGAGGAGGATGGACAGATGATTAAAAAATTCGCAATAGTTTTCTTTGCATCATTGTTTCTGGCTGGATGCTTGACTGCAGTACCGAAGATCGATCCCATGGCCTATCCCGTTGACAAGGGGCCGAAGGAATCGCCGCCCAAGGTATGCAAATCTGCCTACGAGTCTATTTTCCCTAAGGTAGCTGTCGTCAATTTTACGAACAACTCGACGTTTGATTACGCCAATGTTGTGCAGGCACATGTTCAGGGAACCAGTCAACGGCAGGCCGTTGGCGGGGCCGCTGTTGGCGTAGTTCCGGGAGCCGCGGGCGTCGTCTGGGGAACCAAGGAAAAACGACAATTCCAGAGAGACTCGGAAGTGACACAGAGGCAGGTGAATGCAAAGCTCTCCGAAAGTGTTGAAGACGGCGTGATGAATGAATTGATCAACATGGGGGGAGCGAAGGTATTCACGAGAAAGGAAATGGACAAGATCATATCGGAACAAAAATTCCAGCGCTCCGGACTCGTCGATGAATCTACTTTGGTAAGACTCGGAAAATTCGCCGGCGTGAAGTACATCATCACAGGCTCCGTGAACAACGTTGAACTCGACTACAAGAGCTATGATTCTGCCAGGCAGGGTCTGGGCAGAGGCGGAAGCGGCAGCTGGGGCCTTGATCTTTTAGGATCGGCAATGGCGGCAGGTCTGGAAACCCAGGAAGGCTGGCATATCGGCACGGAACTGACCATGAGAATCCTTGACGTGGAGACTGGCGAGGTTCTGTTTTCCGACAAGGTGCGCGGAAAACAGCTTATCGGCAAGATACCATATCCCAACTATGATGCCCTAGTCGGCGGCATCAAGAAGGCTGCATCTAAAGGATTGGAAGACGCAAGGCCGAAGCTTTCCAAATGGTTTACAGTGAAAGGATATATAAGGCAATTGAGGACACGCGAGGATGAAAAGGAAAGATATGCAAATTTGAATATCGGCGAAAAGATGGGAATCAAACCCGGCACGAAGATGATTGTATATACATTTGAAGAAATGGAGGATGAAGACCCTGTAAGCGGGGTCAAGAAGACGACCTGCAACATAGTGAAATTGCCGGTTGAGCTCACTGTGACAGACCAGCTCCAGGCGGAGAGTTCATGGGTTGCCATAGAAGGGAAACCACAGGACTTAAAGAGGGTGAAGGTCGGTCAATTGGTTGAAAGGCAGGCGTTGGAAGGAGGACAGGGTTTCATGAAGAAGATGGGATACTGAGAAGATACGCTATTCAGGATAAAGAAGGCAGAGACGGTGGAAAACCGTCCCTGCCTTTTGTTTTTATTTTCCTTCCATCCCCTCGATAAAGGCCATCACATTCCTTCCCAGGACATTGTGGTTATACCCGCCTTCAAGGATTGCAAAGCACCCGCCGCCGTTCTTTTTGCTCGCCTCCCTGACCATCTTTCCGATAGCGGTGTAGTCGGCTGTAGAGAGAAGTCCTCCCCAGTCCTCTTCATGATTGTCGAAGCCGGCAGAGACGCCGATGATGTCTACCTTTTCCTGCATGAGCCGCGCCTTCACACCCTTCAAATACTCATCCGGATACGAGCCGGTAGGATTATAAAGCGATACGTATCCTGCCCCTTCCAGGATATTCACCGTCCCATCGCCGAAATGAAGATCGATGTCGAGGACGAAGGCCTTCTTGATCTTGTTTTCTTTTCTCAGCTTTTCCAAGGCTATCGCCATGTTGTTAAAATAGCAGAATCCCCAGGCGCTGTTGGCCGAAGCATGGTGCCCGGGCGGTCTGATTACGGCGAAACACGGCTCTGTGAGGCCGATCTCGGCCGCCTGTATTGCGCCCCCCGCCGCCAGTGCTGCTATATCGTAAATACCTTCTCTGGCCACTCTCTCTATGTGGGAAGGTGTATGGCAGGCAGCAATGTCCTCTCTCCGCGCAGGAACTGCATCAACAAAAGTCACCTTGTCACGGATCGCCTTGACAATTGCCTCTATGCGGCCCGGCGCTGCCGCGGGATCGGAACAGTACGTCTGATTGAAATCCTTGTGATAAATGACCTTCATGTCTACACCTCCTCGACGAAACGGCTCCTTAGGAAATCCAGAATCTTAAGTGTATTTCTGGAAACCTTCATATGCTTTAATTCCGCCAGTGAGACCCACCTCGCTTCGAGGGCATCATCGGCGCCTTTCGCCTCACCGCAGACATACTCGGCGATCACATCAACAACGACATAATGGAAACGAACCTTACCATGACTATCCCTCTCGAAGAAATCGAAGGAATAGACAGGGGCACCCGCCTTGATGGTAACGCACGTTTCTTCCAGTATCTCCCTCTCGGCACCCTCCTGCAGCGTCTCCCCCAGCTTCAAGGAACCGCCGGGAATCGCCCAGGCATCTTTGTTGGGTTCGACGCCTCTTTTCACAAGAAGCACCTTACCGTCTTTGATCACGACCGCTCCGACCCCACAGATCGGACGGTCAGGATATTCACGTTTAGACATCTTGCCTATATTCTCTTGCCACAGTTAGCTTAACACTAGCCATGAAGACGGAAGTCCAGCTTGACCGTCATCCACGGCTCGGGTTCACGGTCAAAGACCCTTTCAATAAACCTGACATGATTCTTCCTGTCAATCATAATGACTGAAGAAGAACGCGTGCCGTAAACGGGGCTCGCGATAAATATAGAGGAGAGAATCCGCTCCCATTCGAGTCCCACGCCCGTATCAGGAAGCTCACTGTCGTCGGGTTTCCTACGGTCTTTCAAGATTTCAAAAATTTCCTCCGGCCCCGGCTCGTCACTTCTCGTGAGCAGGGACCTTATGGCCTTTTTCGCCCATTCGGTCTTGGGCCAGGGCGTATCGAGGAGCCGGTTGCTCAAACCGTAAAGTCCTGGACTAAGTTCGCGCATCTCGCCCCGGTTGGAATAATAGAAGAGGCCCTTCTGGTCTCCGACTATCAAATTAAAGCCGTTGTACTTGTCCTTCTCGCTTCTGATTCTTTCTACATACGCCTGGGGATCATCGTCGCCGATGAGGAAGTCCCTCACGAGCCATCCGCGCGATGGGGCGTTCCGTCCGAAAGGCGGCCTCTCTCGATAGTTCGTAAGCATCGCGATGCCGCCCGTCTTCTTGACGCCAAGCCAGGTCCCATCCCTTTGGAGGTCTCTCCCTGCAATCACACCTGAAGCATCGTCCCACAGGGACGCGGGTGCCGACGGCCTTTCATAAAACTCATCCCGGTTGGCCGCTACGATGAGCGGATATCTGTCATGTGCTTTGTAGGATAAAACAATCAGGCACATTTCTCAAGCCTCCACCAGAAGCCGTTGTCGGTTTCTCTATATACAGTCATCCCGAGATTGCGGAGCACCTTGTGGGACGGCACGTTCGACTTTGTAGTTTCCGCAAGCACAGCCGCTACATCTCCCCGCTCGAATATCCATGAGATGCCTTTTTTCAGCGCTTCCGTCATGTATCCCTGTCTCTGATACTCAGGTCTTGTCGTGTAGCCTATTTGAACCGTGCCGTCTTCATCTGGATATCTCTGAAAACAGAATCCTCCTATGATTACGTTTTCTTCCTTCAAAATGATGAGGACACTCTGCCAGTCTTCATACCACTGGTCCTGTTTCTTGCTCCTTATCACGTCTTCGAGAGAAGCCCGCATGGCAGATTTTATTTCCCGGTCAATCTGTTCGCCGAGGATCATGCTCGCGAGCTGCAGGCCCAGCCGCTGCTCGATTCTGTGATGGTCGTCCGGACCGATGGCCTCAAGATCCAGAGGCACGAGCTTCAGTCTTTCCGTCTCGATGGGAACTATATTCGGCATCTTCAGATCTTGAGACTCCGTCTCACCTCATCCATCATCTTTTCCATGACAGGACCCGCAGAGTGATGGATTACGATATCCGCAGCGTCGTCGAAGGAAGTGGGCGTGTTATTCACGATTACGAGTCCCGAACCCGATTCTTTGGCATACATCGGCATGTAGGCCGCCGGGTAAACGACGAGAGATGACCCGATGACGATCATGAGATCGCATCTTGTTGCGTGTGCGGTCGCATCTCTCAACGTATGCTCGGGCAGCATCTCGCCGAAGAATACAACATCGGGCTTCAGGATGCCCCGGCAGCGCTCGCAGGAGGGCACCTCTTTCGTTGCCCGGTATTCATCAATGATATTCCCCCCGACAGGATAACGCGCATCACAGCCCATACATTTAAGCCACCTCATATTGCCGTGGAGTTCATAGACTTTGTCCGGTGAATTCCCTGCTTTCTGGTGGAGGTTGTCGACGTTCTGCGTGATGACGCAGGAGAGCCTGCCCATCTTTTCCAGCTCTGCAACGGCGAGGTGGGCCTTGTTGGGCTCTGCGTTTGCAAACAAACCGCCGTCAAGAAGGAGCTGCCATTGCTTCTTCCTCGTCTCCGGACTCGAGAGAAATTTCTGGATGGTAAAATCTTCCGGATCGAATCTGGTCCATATCCCGCCCGGGCTGCGGAAATCAGGGATGCCGGATTCCGTGCTGACCCCGGCGCCGGTGAATACAACAACGTTCTTCGCCTTTGCAACCATGTGGGCTGCTGCTGTTATCTTGCCGCTAAGCTCATGAATTCCCATGATCGTTTTTCTGTCCCTAATATGCGTATAGGATGGTCATTTGGCAAGCGGATATACAGCAATGTCCGTCCTCTTCCGCTCGGCTTCTAATATAACATCTAACTCAAAAAAACAAAGTAAAAGGAGATGTTGACAATGTGGGAACATATCCTCTAAAATCACGCCTTAAATTAGACCTTGCATTTCTCAATTCGCAAGCAAAAGGAGGAAATATATGTACGGAAAGAAATTGAAAGTGGGCGCAGCCCTTTTCATATTTTTCTTTTTCCTGATCGCAATAATGGAACTCGACGCATTTGCCAGAGTCGGCGGCGGAATGTCCTCGGGCAGCCGGGGCTCCCGCTCATTCAGCTCCCCCAGCAGATCCTACACGCCACAGACCCCATACAGCCAGCCCACCGCTCCGTCCCAACCGATGGGCCCTCAGATGCCGGTACAGCAACCGAGCATCTGGAGAAGTCTCGGCATGGGAGTAGCCGGCGGCTTCCTTGGCAGCATGCTGTTTTCTGGATTCAGTCACGGTATGGGCATGGGCGGTTTCGGGGGGAGCGGCATAGGCCTCTTGGACATTATTCTTATCGGCGGCTTGCTTTACTTCCTTTTCAAGTTCATGAAGAGGAGAAAGGAAGCGGAGGAAACCGCGGGCTATTATTCCCAGACAGGTGCCTCCCCGCAGGCGGGACAGCAAGCTGGGTTTACTGCCTCTCCCCAACAGGCATCTGGCAGAGATGACGTGCAGGCGGGCATCCGCCACATCCGGCAGATGGATCCTTCTTTCGATGAGACGAGATTCAAAGACCTCTGCACGGACAATTTTTTCAAGATTCAGGGGGCATGGGCCAACCGCGATATGTCGGGTGTACGAAACATTCTCACTGACGAAATGTTTGGCATATTTCAGAAGGATGCGGATAAGCTGAAGGCCGAGAAGAAAATCAACAAGCTCGATAATATTGCAGTCAGGTCGGTGGAGATCACGGAGGCGTGGCAGGAAGAAGGGATGGACTTTACAACTGTGAGATACATAGCAAACCTTCTTGACTACACGGTGAGCGAAAGCGGAGAACTTCTGTCAGGCAGCAAGACGGAGCCGGTGAAATTCGAAGAATACTGGACTTTCACAAGGCCCGTAGGTAACAACAGGTGGCAGCTGTCCGCCATAAATCAGGCTGACTGAAGCGCATCAGTCTATCCGGCGGGACGCAGCGCCTTCTTAAGGCGATGCATCCCGCATTTCATTTTTGCAATCCCAGTGAAGGCTATTGTCGTGTCTCAAGAATAAATTGTCATATCGACCCCTTCGCTCTATGTCGCTCCGCACTCGAAATGACACTTCTCAAATTGATTTTAAGAGGCACGACACTTTATGGAATATGTTGTAGTCTGCTCAATCGCCCTAATCGTTTCCGCCTCGATGCTATTTTCCGGTTTTGGTCTGGGCACGGTACTGATGCCTGCCTTTGCCCTCTTCTTCCCCATCGACATTGCAATCGCGGCAACAGCCGTCGTTCATCTCGCCAACAACATATTCAAAACGTTCCTGGTGGGAAAGAAGGCGGATTGGGGCGTGGTGGTTAAATTTGCACTGCCCGGAGCCCTGGCCGCTGTGGCCGGTGCCGCGACACTCAACCTCTTTTCAGGCATGCCTTCCATTGCGTCATACACAATCGGTGATAAACTACACGACATCTCCGTACTGAAACCTGCGATCGGCATCGTCATCGTTGTCTTTTCGTTTCTGGAATTTCTGCCGCGTTTTCAGCGGCTCTCCTTTGATCGCAGGTACCTCCCCGTGGGCGGCGTAATCTCCGGATTCTTCGGCGGCCTGTCGGGTCACCAAGGCGCTTTCCGGAGCGCCTTCCTGATCAAGGCGGGAATGAACCCGGAAGCGTTCGTCGGCACGGGAACCGTGGCGTCCGTGATCATCGATGTGACAAGGCTCTTCGTCTACGGTCTGAGCTTCCATCTCACACAGGTGAGGATCATCGGCTCGGCAATGGGCAGCCTCCTCTTTGCCGCCACGCTGTCCGCGTTTCTCGGCGCCTTCATCGGCAGCAGGATGCTGAAGAAGATTACCCTCAAGACCGTTCAATTGACAGTCGGAATAATGCTGGCCGCAGTCGGCTTGGGAATGATGACTGGTCTACTTTGATTGCAAACATTCATGATGACATCGCGAATAACCCGAAGCTAAGTCGTCGTAAGAATTGTTCAACAATTTGTGAATTGATAAAAAGGCGGAGCGATATCCGGAGAAAACTGCCTCATTTGAGTCTTGGGTCGAGGGAATCGCGAATGCCCTCGCCTAACAGATTGTAGCCAAGGACTGTAACCAAGATCGCCAGCCCCGGATATAGTGATAGCCACCAGGCGATGTCGATGTTGTCCTTCCCTGCGGTCAGGATATTGCCCCAGCTTGGCGTGGGCGGCTGGACGCCGATGCCCAGGAAACTCAGGGCCGACTCGGTGAGTATCGCGCCGGCAACGCCCAGTGTTGCCGCAACGAGAACCGAAGCCATCGCGTTCGGCAGGATATGAATAAAGATTATCCGGAGGTCGCTGGCACCGATTGCCCTCGCGGCAAGGACGAAATCTCTCTCCCTGAGAGATGTGAAATCCGCCCTCACGAGACGTGTTATACCCATCCACCCTGTGAGTCCGATTATGATCATTATGTTCCAGATGGAAGGCTCGAGCAGCGCTATTACTGCGAGGATCAGGAAGAAGGTGGGAAAGCAGAGCATGATGTCCACGAACCTCATGATAACGGCGTCGGTCCATCTTCCATAGTAACCCGCCACCGCACCGAGGATCGCGCCGATTAGTATCGCGATGCCTGTCGCGACAAAGCCGACCTTCAACGATATCCTCGAACCCCAGACCATCCGCGAAAAGACATCTCTCCCGATCTGATCAGTCCCGCAGATGTGGCTCGCAGAAGGCGGAGCAAGGACAAGTTTGAGGTCAATCTGATTGGGATCATAAGGGGCAATCCAGGGTGCAAAGATGGACACGACAAACAACAGGACCACCACGAAACTTCCGGCAAGGGCTATCTTGTTTTTCTTAAACCTCTTCCAGAAATCAGTTCCCATTCCGCATCCTCATGAAACCCTGATCCGCGGATCGGCAAGGGCGTAAGAGACATCCGCAATCAGATTGCCAAGCAGCGTCAACACGGCGCCGATGAGCAGGATCCCCATGACGACAGGATAATCCCTTGCCATGACCGACATGTAAAAGAGCTGCCCCATGCCGGGTATGGCAAAGATGCTCTCGAAGATTACGCTTCCGCCGATGAGGCCGGGCACAGAGAGCCCCAGGATGGTTATGACCGGAAGAAGCGCGTTCCGGAGCGCATGCTTATAGATTACCACGCGCTCGCTTAGCCCCTTTGCCCGAGCGGTCATGATGTAGTCCTGTCTTATTACCTCCAGCATGTTCGCCCGCATGTAACGTGAGAGTCCCGCGAGCCCTCCGAATGCCGACAGCAGAACTGGCAGGATGAGATGCTTGACTACATCTACGAATACCATCCCTGGAGGCAGATAGTCGTAGTTCAAGGACCTGATGCCCGAGATGGGCAACCACCCCAAGTCGATTCCAAACAAGATCATCAAGAGCAGGGCCAGCCAGAAGGTCGGAATGGCAAAGCCCACAAAGACCAAGACGCTCGTAACCTTATCGAAGAGAGAATTATGATAGACGGCGGAAAGCACGCCGATGGGAATGGCGATTACAAAGATCAGGACCATCGACAGGACGTTGATTAGTATCGTGACGGGCAGCCGCTCGATGATCTTCTTTGTAACAGGCCGGCGGTCCGGAGAGAATGACCGTCCAAGGTCGAGGACGGCAACCCTGCCTATCCAAAGCAGATACTGCTGATAGAGGGGCTTGTCGAGGTCGTACATTGCATTCAGACGCTCCCTGTAGTCGGCCGACGCGCGCGGGTTCATCTGCGTCTCCATGTCTGTGGGAGAGCCGGGCGCGAGATGCATGACCACAAAGCAGACAATGCTGATGCCGATGAGGAGAGGAATCATCGCGAGCAGTCTCTTCATGACGTACCTGACCAAATGATGTCTCCCTTCTGCTCCCTGATCTAACCCCTGACCCCTCGCGACGCTGTGTCATAATGGGAAAATTGTCATCCCGAACAAATGTGAGGAATCCTTGTCCCGAGTTAAGCGAGGGATCTTAGGTTTCTCGCAGTTCTCGAAATGACAAAAAAGGAATTACGACACAACCTCCACGAGGTTTAGGGTCTTTAAATTCTCCAGCATGCGCCAGAGACGCTTCTCTGAATGAGTCTCGACAGTAATGAGCGGCTTCAGCCCCTTTTGATTAATCATCTCAAACAATTTCCGAAAAGGAAAGGTTCCCTCCCCTACCGGTAGATGTTCGTCAAGAAGGCCGTTATTGTCATGGATGTGTATCTCGCCCAAACGGGCACCCAGGGCATTCATCCAATCATCGAGAGGTGAAGTGGAGAATACATTAAAATGCCCGGTATCCAAGCAGAAAAACAGATGCTGCGAGGGCAGCATCTCAAGAAGACGGCTGAGATATTCCGGGTCTGTCTCATACACATTTTCCAAAGCGATCACTGTATCCATACTAGCGGCCCTGTCCAGGAGTCTCGTCCACGTCTCAACGCTGTTCTTAAGCCATTCACTCTCGTTCGAAACATAGTATCTCTTGTCAAATGAGGCATGACACACTACGGAAACAGGTCGAAAATACGGAACAAGGTCAAAGACCTGCCCAAGGCGTGCTATGCTTGCCTTCCTGATCTCCGGGTCGATGGCCCCTGGCCTCAGGTCCATGAAGGGCGCGTGGAAGCTGATCCTCAAACCTGCCTCAAGAAGTGCGTCCGCAATCCTTATGAAATCGTCTTTCCGGAAGCGGTCAAGCGCCGAATGATTAAAACTGATTTCCGGATTTATTTTCTCACTTATGACCAGCGGAAAAAATCTGTCGTGGAGAAAATGGAATGGCATATGGACCTGAACCGACTTCAGTATAGTATGCATGGCGAATGATGTGAGTCCATAAAGAAAATTAGATGATTGCTATTTATCACACGAAAATCCGTTTAACAACCGCATTATCGGCTGGCACCAGCATGTCTACAGCGTCTGAGATTTTTGTTGCCAATGCTCTCAGACAATTATAGAATAACAATAGATCGTGAATGTCTCAAGAACATCGAACATAATTTAATCAGGAGGTGTTATTGGCAAAAAAAGACATAAATGGAAAAGAAAGGTTACTCCTGTGCGTTAATGCTTCCCTAAAAAGAAAAGCCAGGAACCTGATCATCTTGAACGTCAAAGAGTTTTCTTCATTCGCAGACTACTTCATTATTCTCAGCGGTACATCCGACCGGCAGGTCCAATCCATCGCAGCATCGATTCAGCAAAATCTTAAAGAGTGCGGCGTCACGCCTCTTGGAGTAGAGGGTGAAAACCTTGGAAAATGGGTTCTTATGGACTATGAAGACGTGATCATCCACGTCTTTTACGAACCCATCAGGGAATTTTACGACATTGAAAGGTTGTGGCCTGAGGCGCCGCGCATGGAGGTCGGAGACAACGTGACCGAAATGACGGCCCTCGATAAAGGGATCTGATGTTGAAGCGCATCCTTGCGGGTCTTTCCGATATCGTATTCCGCCAAGATGTCTGACCTGCGATACCCTCCTCGAACGGCATGAAGGCCTGCCTTTCTGCCCCTCCTGCTTCGCGAAGATACACTTCATAGAATCATCGCTCTGTCCATGTTGCGGCATCCCGTTTTCAGGTGCAGACGGAGGAAGCCACCTCTGCGGAGACTGCATAGGGGCCAAACCTTCCTTTAAGTTGGCCCGCGCAGTGGGCCGCTATCAGGACACACTTCTCGATGCGATTCACCGCTTCAGGTACAACGGCAAGATATCGATGGGGGAAACTCTGGGCAAGATGACGGCGGAATTTCCATGCCCGGAATTCAATATATCCGATTATTCCCTGATCATGCCTGTCCCCCTTCATCCCAAGAGGCTCCGGGAAAGAGGTTTTAATCAGTCCGTCATCCTGGCGAGATAAATCTCACAGAGATTCCGGATCGCCATAGACTTCATGACTTTGAGACGTCACACATACACGGAGCCGCAGGTGAGTCTGGGAAAGAAGGATAGGGCAGCCAATGTCCGCGTGGCCTTTTCCGTAGCCGATCCCGACCGGATCACGGGGCAGAAGATTATCATCGTCGATGATGTCTACACATCCGGCAGCACCGTAAAAGAATGTGCACGAGTCTTGATGAAAAACAAGGCTATGAGCGTTGCCGTTATCACACTGGCACGGGCGGTCTAATTGCCTGGCATTTTTCCGTAATTCTTTTTCTTGTCTTAACCTCAATGTCTGGGGTAATATTCACAGAATACGCAAGAGATACTGGCAAACAGTTCATCCATCTTGATTGAAAGACGACAACGGGAGAGACAAATGGACAAAATTTATGCCCGGGAAAAGCTGAAGGAAATAATCGATGGCCTCCG
>DATJBN010000216.1:0-13643 GCA_035515335.1 Syntrophales bacterium
CGGGGGAGGCCGAAGGCGGACATCGAGGCCATCGAGAAGGCGGTCATCTGCCTTTCCAACATGGTCGTCAACCACCCGGAGATCAAGGAGATGGATATCAATCCGCTCATCGTCCATGCAAGCGGCGCAACCGTCGCCGACTGCAGGATCATAATCGAACCGCCGCGGCGCGAGATGAAATAGGCCGGAAAGGATGCTTTGGCTGAGGAAGTATAAGATCACCCTTGAATACGACGGTACGAGCTACAGAGGCTGGCAGTCGCAGAAGAATGCGAAGACAGTACAGGATACGCTGATCCATGCGGCAGAGAAGATGTTTGGAGTACCTGTTGAAATCCAGGGGGCCGGCCGCACGGACGCGGGCGTCCACGCCCTGGCTCAAGTTGCCCATCTCGGATCGGCGAAGGCAATGGCGCCGCGAAAGATAATGGAAGGCCTGAACGACCTCCTTCCCTCCAATATCAATATCCTCGACGTGGAGGAAGTTTCAGGGAGCTTTCACGCCCGCCACTACGCCAAGGCAAGAAGCTATAGCTATATCATCTCGAGACACAGGACGGCATTCGGTAAGAGGTATGTTTGGTGGGTCAGGGACAATCTCGACGTAAAGAAGATGCAGGCGGCAGCGCACGTTTTTCAGGGATTCCATGACTTCGCATCTTTTGCCGACAAGAGAATGGACAAGGATACCTCCACAAAGGTAAAGCTTGACACGGTGGCGGTCACCGAGGCCGACGGATTGATAGTGTTCCGGGTAGTAGGGTCCCACTTCCTCTGGAAAATGGTGCGCCGGATAGCAGGGATACTTGTAGAAGTGGGGAGAGGAAATCTTTCCGTGGCGGAAGTTCGGCCAATGCTGGAAGGACACTCAGAACTTCCGGCGAAACATACGGCCCCGCCCTCTGGACTCTTCCTGGAACATGTCTTCTACGAAGGTGAATCTGAAAAAACGGGCGGTCGCGCCCGGTTATTTCATCCTATCTTTCCTGCCCTCGCAAACATCCACCGGTGATTACGGGCGCGTCGGGCGGAATAGCTATTCTACATCCTGCCTATGCGGAGTACCGGCTTTATGGTTCTGCCGGACTTCGCGTCCGCAATGGCCTTGTTTATATTTGCAAAGGGGTAGAATTTGAGCAGGCGGTCGAAGGGAAACTTTCCTCTCTTATAGAATGCGATCAGCATGGGGATGAAGAGCTGCGGCACTGCATCGCCCTGTATTATGCCGATTGTCCTACTTCCGTCAGGGAGGGTAGTGCCGCTTTCGCCGGTAAGAAGGGCCACGGTGCCTTTGGGGTTCAGTATCTCGACGGCCAGATTATGCATCTCTCCCTCGGCCGTCGTTTCCACCACGTAATCTACTCCCCCTCCAGTGATACGATTGATCGCGGCGGGTATATACTCGTAACGATTGTCGATCACGTGGGTTGCACCCAGATCTAATGCAAGTGCGAGCCGCGTGGGTACGATGTCCACGCCAATAATTGGGTTTGCCCCGACTATGCGAGCCGCCATGAGAGCCGCAAGGCCCACGGCACCCGTGCCGAAGATTCCAATGCTTTTCCCTTTGGCCACTTTCAGTGAATTCATCACGGTTCCCGCCCCCGTCTGCAGGCCGCAGCCTAAGGGGGCGAGAAGTTTGAGGTCCAATTTTTTGGAGACCTTGACAGCGTTGCGTTCCGTTGCTAGGGCGTACGTGGCAAACGAGGACTGTCCGAAGAAATGACCGCCAATGCCGCTCTTGGAGAGGGCATTGCTCCCGTCGAGGCGCCTGAAACCGAAGTTCGCTTCGTAGAAATGCTCACATTCCGTTGGACGTCCCTTCCGGCAATAACGGCAGCGGCCGCAGGACTGATACGAGAGCACGACATGGTCACCGACCTTCAGTCCCTGCACTTTTCTCCCCAGCTCTTCGATAATGCCCGCACCTTCATGGCCTAAGGTCAGCGGCCCGTCCGCCTCGCTCCAATAATCGCAGAACGATATGTCGGTATGACAGATGCCTGATGCGATGACCCGCACCAGCACCTCGTCGTCCCGCGGACCTTCCATCTCGAGGGACTCCATACTAAAAGGGCCGCCTCTCTTGCGGAGTACGGCTGCCCTGATCTTGTGAATCTCTGCTTCTGATTTTTTCATCGCTTAAGATCTCAACCGTTCTTCTTCGTTACAAGATAACAGACAAGGCGCGGATGTCAACGAAAATAGGTGGAGATATCTCCAAAAAAATAATTGAAAACACTGCAAGAATCGTCATACTAATATTTATAGGGATATTTAATGAGTGTTGTTTATGGAAAACTATCTTGTTCGCATAATCGGCATAAAGGCAAACGTGCTGGGGTTCGCCTGCGTTGCGACCGGTCTTGTAAACGAGGCCTGCAGACTCCACGGTGCTTCGCCAACGGCCTGTGCGGCCCTGGGGCGGGCGCTCACCGGTGCTGCCCTAATGGCCGCTCTCTTGAAGGATGATCAACGGGTTGCCCTGAAATTTGAGGCCAATGGACCCCTGAAAAAGATCATTGTGGAAGCGGACAGCACGGGCGCAGTTCGCGGATTCGTCGGTGTGCCGGAGGCCGACGTGCCGTTGAAAAACGGCAAACTCGATGTATCAGGCGTGCTGGGACGAGATGGTTTCCTCACGGTGATGAAGGATATAGGCCTGGGCGAGCCATACAAAGGCATCGTGAAACTAAGAACCGGCGGCATTGCCGAGGATATCGCATTTTATTTTGCCGAGTCGGAACAGATACCGTCCGCTGTCGGGCTCGGCGTGTTTGTCGAAGCGTCTGGAGATGTAAGCGCTGCCGGAGGCTTTCTGGTGCAAGCGCTTCCACCGTCCGACGAAGAAACGGTCGACAGACTCATTGCCCGTCTTGAGGGCATTGCGCCGGTGACTGAGATGATGCGGTCCGGCAAGACCCCGGAAGACACGCTTATGGCAATCTTTGAGGGGATACCCTATCACATCTTGGACAGGCGCGAACTTGTCTTGGACTGCGCGTGCAGCCGGGACAGGCTGGAGCGCGTTCTCTTTTCACTGGGGGTGGACGAGATCACAACGTTGATAAAAGAACATGGTGGGGCGGAAATAACCTGCGAATTCTGCCGCACGCAATACCACTTCAGCCGGGAGGAGCTTGAACGGCTGCTCGCGGAGATGAAGGGCCCGCATGAAGAGCCGCGACGCGAAGGGAAAGATTAAACGCGGAGAGACCAGGCGTCGAAAAGGGAAAGGTAGCGGAGTATAAAGGTTTCGCCTGCCGTTGTTTTTACCTTGAAGTAATCCGTAGCCGGTCTTTCCGGATCAATGCCCCCTTCGTACCAGCGATCGATAATCTCTTCGATCTCCCGCCGAAGCCCTTTGTGGGTGAAGGCAACAGGCCTTTCATTGGCCTTGAAGCCGCTGTAGCATTCAACCTCCACGCGCTCGTAGGAAACCGGCACGATCTTCCTCTTTCTTGTTTCTTTCGTCATGGGATTCTACAGGCCCAGGTCTTCGTTTATCAGTATGACCTTGATCCTCCCTTTGGGAAAAGATCCTTTGGTGATTGTCCACGTGTTGCAGAGCCTTTGTCCGCTCTTGCAGTCCGCGCATCGGGAGGTCCTTGCACACGGTGTCTTGAATTCGTGGCGGATGGCGTTTATCGGGGCGGAATAGTCTTTGATTCGTGACATCGCAGCCGCGACGTCGGGGACGATCTTGTTTCGCCCGATAACGATCACTACCGTCTTTGGGCCGAACGTTATCGCCGCCGCACGGTTTCCCACCATGTCGAGATTTACGAGCTCGCCGCTCTCGGTCACCGCATTAGTGCCGGTGATAAAGAAATCAACGAGGAGTGCCCGTCGTCTCCGCTCTATAATCTCGGCACGGGGGATTCCGGCCTCAAAGGTCTTCACGACGGAAAGTTCGGTCGAGGTAAGCAAGATATCGAGGATACCTGTAGCGTGAAGCGTCATCGAATCTCCCCAGGATACGGTCTTGGCGCCTGTACCGGGAAGTATTTCTTCGATGACTAATCTTCTTGCCTGATTCCTGTCGCCTACAACAAAGGCGTCGAAGCCGCGTGACTCAAGCGCCTCTCGAGAGGCCGCAAGTTTCCCTTGCCAGTAGCGCGCTCTCCAGTCATCCATCTTTCGTTTTGTTCTTTTAACCGGGAATGGGAGTGATATGCAATCATACTATCCGGCGATTGTCGAAACGGCTCCGCCCGCGGGCAGATAAAAACGCTGGACATAATCTATGACCATGCGGTCCGCACTGAAGCGCCAGCCCAGGCTCTTCATTGCATGCTTCATCCTCTTTACCCAGAGGTGCGGGATGCCGCTTGGATCCCTTTCGTAGTAGAGCGGAATGACCTCTCTCTCAAGCGTCTCATACAGGTAGTTAGCATCCCTCTCATACTGCACGTTGGGATCGTTGTGCATACCGCCGTGTCCGATAGCAAAGCCGTTCCTGCCGTCATAAGCCTCGTTCCACCAGCCGTCGAGAACGGAAAGGTTCAGCCCGCCGTTAAGAACCACCTTCTGTCCGCTGGTGCCGCACGCCTCGAGCGGCCGCCGCGGGTTGTTCAGCCAGACGTCGACCCCCTGCACGAGATGGCGTGCCAGATTGTAATCGTAGTTCTCCACGAAGACGACCCTTCTTTTTGAGGCCGGGCTGTAGCTGTACTGGGCGATTCGCTGCAGCACGCGTTTTCCCTCATCGTCGCGCGGGTGAGCCTTCCCTGCGAAGATGATCTGGATCGGTCTTTTTGAATCGCCGACGAGTTTGGCCAAACGCTCCACTTGGGAGAGGATCAGGTCGCCCCTCTTGTAGGTGGCGAACCTCCGGGCGCAACCGATCGTCAGGACATCCGGATCAAGGATTTGATCGATATGCTTTAACGTCTCTTGGTGTCCCAGACGTTCAGCCTGTGCCTGCAGGCGGCGGCGGACAAACCTAATGAGGCGCATCTTGAGGCTCTGGTGCGTCTCCCACATTTCCCCGTCATCGATCTCGGTTATCTTTTCCCAGACGTCGGGGTGCACCATGCGCGTGGGCCAGTCTTGGCCTAAACGCGTCTCAAACAACTGGTACATCGGTGGCGCCAGCCAGGACAATGCGTGAACACCGTTGGTAATATGGCCGATGGGGACTTCCGACTCCGGGCGCTGGGGCCAGAGTGAATGCCACATCAGACGGCTCACGGTTCCATGAATTGCGGAGACGCCGTTTGCCCATGAGGAAGATTTCAGGGCGAGGACCGTCATGCAGAACGGCTCTGACCTGTCATAAGGATTGATACGACCCAGGGCCATGAAGTCGTCGTGAGACAAACCGAGGTTTTCCCTGAATATACCTAGGCTCTCTTCCACAAGGTCCGGATGGAAGCGATCATGACCTGCGGCAACTGGCGTATGGGTGGTGAAAACGGTTTTCAGGGTTACGCGACGGTGGGCCCTGTTGAAAGGGATCTGATCGTAATTCATGATCCGGCGTACCTCTTCGAGGATGGCAAAGGCGCTGTGACCCTCGTTCAGGTGCAAAACCCCAGGCACGATGTTGAGGGCCTGGAGCACTCGTGCCCCGCCTATCCCCAGAAGAAGTTCCTGACGGATGCGAAGGCTGTCGTCGCCCCCGTACAGACGTGATGTCAATTGGCAATCCTCGGCCGTATTGCAATCGACATTGGAATCGAGAAGCAACAGGCGTACCCTGCCCACCTGAACAAGCCAGACCCTGGCGCTCAGAGGACCACTCCGGGTGTCTATCTTTACGAGGAGCGGCTCGCCTTTCGAATCCTCTACAGGCTGGAGCGGCAGGTTACCCGTGTTGAGATTCACGTAATGCTCCTGCTGCCAGCCGTCACCGTTCAGTGTTTGATTGAAATAGCCCTGCTGGTAAAGGAGCCCGATGCCGATCAAGGGAATACCAAGATCGGATGCGCTCTTCAGATGGTCCCCCGACAGGATGCCGAGGCCACCCGAGTAAATCGGCAGCGATTCGTGCATGCCGAATTCTGCGGAGAAATAGACAACAGGTCTGTCATTCAAATTTCCGCAGTGCATCATTCCCCAGGTCTTGTCCTTTTCCAAATATTCATTCAGCCGCCGGAAGGCATAGTTTATCCTGCTGTGGAGGACTAGCTCCGATGCCCTCTCTTCAATCTGTTCCGGGCTGATCTGATTGAGAAAGGCTATCGGGTTATGGTCAACCTGCCGCCAGAGGTGCGGGTCAAGGTCTGTGAAGAGGCTGATTACCTCGGGATGCCACGCCCACCAAAGGTTGTGAGCCAAAGCGCGAAGACGATCATGGAGATTGATTTCCGTTCCTTTCATCATGAGACTCCTCATATTTTATCAATGGATGGAGCGTTGGGGCAGAATCAAAAAGACAAGATATTCAGTTGCACTAACTATCACAAAAATCATGAAGATAAAATGGAAATTATATGTTCGTTAAATTTTCAGATATCTCCGACCGATTCACCCTGTGATCTTCTGTAGACGACGTAACTGTGCAGGAACCAGCCCAGGGCAACACCGATTATCAGGAGAAAGAAAATCAGCAGGGCACGGGACATCGACATATTCCAGAATAGAAATCTCACTTCGACTACAGCCACATTCTGGGTAATGAAGATTATTACAATACCTGCAAGGATGAGAATCAGGACAAATTTCAGATTCATGTTCGTAACCTCACAAGGGACGGCATGCTCGTCCTTCCATTAAGAATGAAAGTCCTATTTTTCCCTCAGCGTCACGCGGAATAACTTCCGGGGAAGATCTCCTTCTTCGAATTCATCGATGCCTAATAGTTCATATCCTTCGGCAAGGTTTTCGACCTTTTCCCGGCTGAAAAAATGAACTATGAAACCATCGACTTCATACATATCCTCGCCGCCGTGTATCCCTTTCTTGTAATGCGGGTCTCCGGTGTGTCTAACGGTGTATATATGAAGACCATGGTACCTCAGGACCCGTCTTACCTCCTGCGAAAGAAACCGAAGCTCGTGCGTCGTAAGGGCCATGCAATAAAGCATATGGGAATAGCAGCCATCAAATGATTCATCGGGAAGGGGAAGGGCGTTCCGAACGTCATGACGGACGGCTGTCACAAGACCGGCCAGGCCAAGATTACTCGCCTGTTCGGCAATCACAAGTACCGCCCTCTCCGAGTAGTCAAGCACCGTTACGTTGAAGCCGTTTATTGCGAAGAGGAGGCTATCCCTTCCCTGTCCCCCGCCCAGCTCGAGAATCGCAGACATGTTCTCCTTCTTAAAAAGCTTTGCAGAAACTTTGGCAGCGTCGCTGGGGGTGCCGAACGTATCCGGACTGCGGAATGATTCCTCCCAGAGCCCGCGCTGGGTGTCCAATATATCCCTTGTCCTTGCAGATACCATTTGATGCACCGGATGGATATGTCGCAGCAGCGGCTTCCATGGTCAAGCGCAACTGCAACTGAGTTAAGATCTCCGCTCCCGGAAGAGAAGCAAACAGAGCCCCACCGCAACGATGAAGAAGAAGGGGATGCTGATGATCAGGACCTTGATTAATTCCACGCCGCTCGCGTAGAATGCATCCTCCACACTGAAGTCATGCGGATAGAAGGACTTGAGATAATGGATCTCGGAAACCGAATGCCAGCACACGGCGGAAACGATAACAATACTTATGGCAACCACAGATAGAATCAGTATCTTAGGCATGCGGTTCAAAGTCTTGCAGTTCTCTTATTTCAATTTGCCGATGAAATCTCTTGTCTGTGAGATACGCGCGTAAGGCATAGCCAGGGCAGCCATGAATGCCGCCTGTACCTTGGCTGCTTCCACCGCGGTTCCCCTGTATTCAAGATTGCGGGTGGCACAGGCGTCTTCAATAACCGTACACCTGAATCCGACGTCAAACGCAGCACGGGTTGTAGCGTCGACACACATATGGGTCATGGCCCCGCAAATCACCAGTTCATCCACCTCCGAGCGTTTGAGGCTATTCAAGAGCTCCGTGTCTCTAAACGCATTGGGGTAAGATTTTTCAATCACTGTCTCATGCGGCCCAGGGGCGACGGATCCATGGATTTCAACGCCCTTCGTGTAAGGCAGGAAGAATGTTGACCCCGGCCGCTTCGAGATATGCTGGATATGGAATACAGGCAACCCTTTTTTTCTGAACGCCTCAAGCAGTAAACCCGCATTCTGTGCCGCCTCTTCCATACAGACGAGCTCCATTTTCCCGCCGGGGAAATAATCGTTCTGAATATCGACTAAAATCAATCCCGCTTTCATCTGCTCTCCTTAAATATGTAAAGAGTTGACTGCAAGAATTCTATTACCAGAGCATGCCGATTACTTCCGCCAGGCTCTTTACGAATTGGCCTCTGCCTTCGCTGATGTAGATTCCGATTTGTGCGATGAGTGAATATGCGGCGGCAAACTGGGCAAGGGCATATACGGCGACGGTAAACTGGCTGAGACTGAAGATGCCGATCCCGAACTGGGAGATCGTGACAATGCCGTATGCGAACTGGCCTATGGCTATTATCCCCTTTGCCGGAACAGGCCTTCTGTTGGGACGGTACTTGAATGATACGTGGAGGAGGGGGAGTCCCCAGAAGGCAAGGTCGGTCTTGTACTCAAAACCCCAGCCGTCCCATTTGTCTTTCGCCGGGTAGGGTGCGCCACAATTGGGACAAGCGACCGCTTGCTCCGATATCTCGTGCTTGCATTCCCTGCATGGCTTCATAAGAATATCCCCGACCAGGTATTATCGCAATAGGCCGCGGCAGGTGCCGCATCTCTTTTCAGCCAAGGTTATTTGAACGAAAGGAAGGGATACCATTTGGAGAAGAATTCGATGGCTTCTCGATTTCTCTCTAGTGCCGAAAGTACATACTTGCCGAAAGCCGCTCCGCCCGCTGCGTAGTATCCGACGGCAAACCCGCCTACGGCTGTAATACCTATCGCACCACCGCCCTTGGCGATTCCGCCCACCGCAATCCAACCTGTCGCGATATCGCCAGCAGCGATGAGACCGCGGGTATGACCTCGATTTTCACCTTTATCTGGGTCCGCCCCGAATGCAATGTCAACAAGCGGCAAACCCAATACAGTCGTTTCAGAACGCTTGCGAACACCGTTCTTTAGCTGCTGCTGCACCCACCTTCTCCTTCCCGAGGAGAGTAATATCGACCGGTCACAATGCCCTTGTTTTGACGAAACATTTTAAGTAAAATATGCCTGCCTGTCAAGGGCTTCTCGAGGATATAACGGATAGAGACGTCTCCCGCAGGAAGGAAGAAACAAATATGAAGGCCATGATACTGACCGCCATCTCCAGTTTTCGCGAGAACAGAGAGCCCTTGAAGATTGTCGAGATGCCGGAGCCGGTGCCTGCCGAAAACGAAATCCTCGTGAAGGTCACCACCTGCGGCATCTGCCATACCGAGCTCGATGAGATCGAGGGAAGGACGCCGCCCCCGGCATTTCCCGTTATTCCCGGCCATCAGGTCGTTGGAAAGGTGTCTCAAGCGGGAGAAAAAGCCGATAGGTTCAAGATTGGAGATCGTGTGGGCGTGGGCTGGATATTTTCCGCCTGCGGTCACTGCCATGCCTGCCTTGCAGGCAATGAAAATTTATGCGTCGACTTCAGGGCAACAGGTAGGGACGCGAACGGCGGGTACGCCGGCTTTATGACGGTGCCTGAGGACTTCGCATACCCGATTCCAGGTATATTCGCTGACTCCGAAGCGGCGCCCCTTCTCTGCGCAGGCGCCGTAGGTTGCAGGTCGCTCCGCCTTGCAAACATAAAGGACGGAGACAGTCTGGGTCTTACGGGCTTCGGGGCATCGGCCCATCTGGTCCTCATGATGGTGAGACACAGGTGCCCTAATTCGAGGGTATTTGTTTTTGCGAGAAGCAAGAAGGAGCAGGACTTTGCACGCGAACTCGGGGCCGTCTGGTCGGGAAGCACTGAGGACGAAGCGCCGGAGAGCCTCAAGGCGATAATCGACACCACGCCTGCTTGGAAGCCGGTTGTCGCGGCCATGAGGAATCTTGCAAGCGGCGGCAGGCTGGTAATCAATGCTATCAGAAAAGAGGATAGAGACAAGGAGTGGCTCTTTAAGCTTAACTACGAAAAGCATCTGTGGCTCGAGAAAGAGATAAAGAGTGTTGCCAACGTCACGCGAAAAGACATCGATGAGTTCATTAAACTTGCGGCTGAGATTCCGATCAAACCAGAGGTGCAGGAATTTCGACTGGAGGATGCCAACAGGGCACTGGCGGAGCTCAAGGAAGCAAAGATAAGGGGGGCGAAGGTACTGCACATTGCATGAGTCGGAGTAATGTGAGCCATCTTTCTGTCATTGTCTTACCGTATGGATCGCAGAAATAAGAAGGGAATAAGGTCTATGAAAGGTTTCAGGGAAGTCGCTCCTGGAAAAAAATCGCTGAAGAAAGATTATGTCGCGATCATGATGTGGTTCATGGGAAGAGCCATTCAGGCAGCGGCTGCAGCGGATAAGGCGGTGAGAAACGAATTCGCCGGGTTGCCGGACGGTTTCACCTTTGCCCTGAGTGTCATGCCTCGCGGACCGCACATGATCGTTGGAAAGGATAAGATGGGGTCTATCAGATACTGGGGCTGGGAGCCCGAAGGCAAAAGGATAAACCTCATGATGAAGATCAAGAACATTGAGGCCGCCATCCTGCTCTTCACGTTCCAGGAAGGCACAGCGACCGCGGCTGCGAGGGATCGGTTGATTGTTGACGGTGAAGTAGCGCATGCCTGTGCGATCGTGCGGATCCTTGATATTGTCGAGGTTTATCTCCTTCCGAAGATCTTAGCGAGGCTGGCAGTGAAGCGATATCCCGATTGGTCATTGAGGAGAAGGTATCTCGGCAGAGCCGTGGTATATCTGAGGACCGTTTTCGGTTTCTAAAATTGTGCGAATGTAAACCGTGTTTCAAGAGACTCCCGATGCATATGGCTGAATGTAACGAATTCATCTCCCCTGTAAAGATCAATTCGGGCAACAAGGCGCTGGAACATATTCCCTGCGAGCTTGATGCCCTGGATGCAAGGAAGCCCCTTGTAATTGCGGAAAGAGGTGCAGCCGCAAAATACAGGATCGATGTTCTCATAGAAGCTTTTAAGGATTCGGGGATAACCATCGGTATATTCGACGAAGTGCCTCCTCTCCCCAGTCTCCTCTTGATCAAGGAATTGTTCGGCATCTATCGCGACAGAGGTTTCGATGCAATTATTGCCATGGGCGGAGGATCTGCAGCGGATACGGCAAAGGTGCTGAATATAGCCGTCTCCGGCAGGCCGGAAGACATCGACCGTTGTGTGGGAGAGGATCTGATCGAAAAACATCTAAAGCCTCTGATCATTGTGCCCGGCTTGTCCGGAACCGGATATGAGATGTCGCGGTATGCCTTCTTCGATAGCAGATCTTATGCGTCCCCTTTTTTGGTGCCACATCTCGCAGTCATCGATCCCCGGACAGCCATTCCGGAAGATGTGTTGACGACCTCTGCAAGCACACTGCTTGGCCTGACCCATGCGGTTGAAGCTTATATCTCTTACGGCAAGAACCTGCTTGCTCGGGCCTATGCCTACGCAGCCATCCAGTTGACGATTGAGAACCTTGTGAAGGTGATCGCAAACCCCGAAGACAGCAAGGGATGCGTCGCTCTCGCCAACGCGCAGGCACTGGCGGGCTGTACCTTTTCCAATGTGAAGGCGGGGATCGCGCACGGACTCGGAAATGCAGTCGCTAAGGAAATGGGTTTGCCTCCCGGGGTGTGCATGGGAGTCCTGCTCCCATACATTCTGGAGAAGAGGATGAGTGAATGCAGCCACGACCTTGGAGAGTTGTTTCTGCCGCTGGCGGGATTCGACACATATGCAGAGACGGCTAACGAATTGAGACCCAAGAGGGCAGTCGATATTATTCACGACTTGATTGGTGATCTTGCGAGGGCAACCGGCGGGAGCGTGCCACAATCATTGAAGGACGCGCAGGTGCCGCGGCAGGTTCTGCCGGAGATCGCGAGGCGCGCGGATTACGTTGGCCTTGATATGGAAGGCGCTGTGAGTGTTCTGGAAGGCGCGTGGAGAGGGAGGTAGAAAGGATTCGCAATGGATGTGCCCGGGTACTATGAATTCTGCTCGCGCGTCAGGATTATTTCCGGCCACAACGCATTGGAAAAGATTCCGGAAGCCCTGACCCGGCTCACGGCCGTAAAGCCAATGATCGTGACGGACAAGGGCGTTGTGGGTGCCGGCCTTATTGATGCAGTGCTTGGCGCGATCGGAAACAGTGTGAGCGTGGGGGCGTTGGCGGAAGACGTTCCTCCAGATTCGGACTTGAGGGTCGTAAACAACTTGGCGAAGACATATCTTGAAAGGGGCTGTGATTCCATCATCGCAGTAGGTGGCGGTTCAGTCATGGATACTGCCAAAGGAATCAATATCGTTGTCTCTGAAAGGGCATGCGACCTGATGGAGTTCAGCGGCGCCAACTCGCTGAAAAGACCGTTACGGCCCCTGATTGCAATACCGACAACGGCGGGAACGGGATCTGAGGTCACAGCGGTAGCAGTCATCAAGGATCATGACAAGCATCTAAAGATGCTCTTCGTCAGCAATTTTCTTTTGCCTGACGTCTCCGTCGTGGATTCGCGGATGACTAGCACCCTTCCGCCGGCTGTCACGGCAGCAACGGGCATGGACGCGCTTTCGCATGCCGTTGAGGCATATACCTGCCTTGCAAAGAACCCTCTCTCCGACGCGCATGCCATGGCTGCAATCAGATTGATCAGCGATAATCTTCTCAAGGTTACACGGAATCCTGGCGAGATGGACGGGCGCCTCAGTATGGCCAATGCCGCGACCCTTGCCGGCATTGCGTTCGGCAATTCAATGGTCGGTATGGTCCATACCATCGGCCACTCCGTGGGGTCCATCTGCGGTGTTCCTCATGGGGTGTGTATGGCGATACTCCTTCCTTACGGTCTTCTTTACAACAGGCATAAGAACGGCCATCTCACGGCGGAACTCCTGTTTTCCCTTGCCGGACCGGATGTGTATGCAAATACACCGCGAGAGCGCCGGACGGATGAGGTGATTGAAAGAATCCGCAAGATGAATCATGATCTTCGCGACGCGACAAACGGCAGACATCCGCGTTTCTTCAAAGAGGTGCTGGACAGGGAGGGAAGACAGATGGTCCCGAAGGAGAAATTGCAGGGTATTGCGAAAACTGCACTCAGCGATGGATCCATCTTTTACAACCCCGAAGACCTCGACTACGGCGATTTTCTCACGGTCCTGGAAGCAGCCTGGGATGGAGAACCGCTGCCGGGCAATTTGAAATAAGAGTCATGCGTTATCTATGATTGAGGGCAAGATGAATCTCGGCTACATGGGAAAAATTCTCACGGTTGATCTTTCTACGGGGGAGATCCGTGAGGAGATTATTCCCGATCATGTTTACGAAAAATATCTCTCCGGCATGGGACTCGCCGCTTACCTCCTGTACAATAAGATTCCCGCCGGAGCCGATCCCCTCGGCCCCTACAACACTCTCGGTTTTGTCCCGGGCCTTCTGACAGGAACAGGCAGCCTCTTTGCAGGCAGGTGGATGGTGG
>DATJBN010000217.1:0-10674 GCA_035515335.1 Syntrophales bacterium
GGCTGGGATATCTTGAAGGATGCGTTCGAAATTCTCATGAATGCTACGCCCCAGGGCATAGATCTTCATGTCATACAGAAAGAGGTTGAAGCGATACCGGGCGTGGAGAAGATCCACCATCTCCACGTATGGAACATAGCAACCGAAGGGGTCGCCCTGAGTGCCCATGTGGTCGTCGAGGACCAGTTGCTGAGCAAGGTAGATGATATAGCCGCGAAGATACGGCACGAGCTTTTCTGCCGGTTTGCCATAGATCATCCGGTTCTGCAATTCGAAGCGACTTCATGTCCGGCCACGGGAATCCTCTCCTGCCCCGTCAATGTGCCGCACGAAGAGCGGGAGGAGACAGAATGAGTCCCCGTGTCTTATCGAAAATTCCACATAAGGTTTGAATAATAATGATCGCAGGCAGACCGCCAGCATCATCAAGGATTCAGATCAATCCGGTATGAAGGAACTCATCCCTTGATTGCACCGGATGAAATTGATAGAGTCCCTCATGAAAAATGCTGATCTCCGATCAACAGCAGACGGATTTGAGATGAAATTGACCGAGAAAATAAGGGCAGGCAGAAATACCGTAACAATAATCCTTGCGGCAGCGGGTGTGGGCATCATGCTCTACTATAAGACGTGCGAAACCGAATGCTCTTACCTCCAGGGAGACATATTCGGGATCGATCTTTCATACATCGGCATTGCATATATGATAATCATCATCGCGCTGGCCGCGGGAAAGATGATGCCCCACGTCCGTGTACTCCTCGCAGCGGGCATCGGTGTCGAGGCCTATCTCATCGCCTTCCAGATAAGAGAGGACGTCTTCTGCCCCTACTGTCTGTCCTTTGCGGCCCTGCTTCTCATAGCCTTCATAGTCAACTACGAAAAGTCGTACGCGATGAAAGAAAGCGGGATAGGCAAGCTCGTCTATGGTCTCGGTGAGGTTAAGATTCCCTCGGGGGCAAAGACTCCACTTCCTCTCTCCCTTTTCGTCGTCCTGGGTTTTATCATCGTTCTCCTCACGTTCTCCGGCTCTGCCACACCTGCCTATGGTGCAGAAAAATCTCCGATACCTTCGTACGGCTCCGGGAAGTACGAACTCTTCATTTTCACGGATTACTTCTGCCCGCCGTGTCAGCTGATGGAGTCCGAACTCGACCCGGCGGTAAAGGAATTCCTTTCCAAAGGAGGCGTGAGAGTGACCTTTGTCGATTTTCCGGGCCACAAGGAAACCCGACTGTATGCACAGTACTTCCTCTATGCAGCGCATGCAGCAAAGGGTTATGAGAATGTCCTCAGGGCGAGGCGGGTGTTGTTTTCTCTCGCAAGGAGCCAGTCCGCCCAGAGCGAGGAAGAACTGAAGAAGGTTCTTAACACGGAAGGCGTTCCTTTCGCGGTCTATGACCTTACTCCCGTATATCCGGCCCTCAACAAGATGATTAATGCATACAAGGTAAGATCGACTCCCACCTGCGTCGTCAAATACTCAAACGAAGATGTCAGAACTTATACGGGGACATTTGAAATCAGGAACGGCCTGGCCGTGCTTCACGCGACGCTGTCTTCTCCCAAGCGATAGATTGATGCCTGTTTGAGGCAGCCGTCATCTCTGCTGGCAGCTGGGGCAGAAGAAAGTCCCTCTCCCGCCGATCGCGATGCGGGCGATGGTGCCGCGGCAGCGGAGACACTGAAGCCCTTCACGCCCGTAGACCCTAAGTTCATCCTGATATGAACCCTTCTCCCCGAAGAGGTCGCGCCAGTCCGACACCGTCGTTCCCCTGCATGCGATCGCTCTCTCAAGGATCTTCTTCGCCGCCTTTTCTATCCTCCTCCATTCAGAGAACGCAACCTCGCGTGACGGTCGTGATGGCTTTATAGAAACTGCATGGAGTATCTCACAGGCATATATGTTTCCGATTCCAGCTATCAGCCGCTGATCCATCAGAAACGACTTCACGGGCAGCATTCTTCTCTTCGCAATCTCCACAAGCTCCTTCACGCGGAGAGCACGGAGAGGATCTCTGACGAATGCAAGCGGACGTTCGCCCTCCGTCATCGCGAGTGTTGCAAAACGTCTCGGATCGATGAGGAGAAGGTGACCGGAAGAAAAGCGGATCACGAAGCGCGTGTGAGGAAGAAGCGCCGGAGAACAGCTCTGCCAGAGCATTCTGCCCGTCATGCGAAGGTGAAGAAGAAGCGAGCGGCCGTTGTCAAAGAGAATCGTAAGCGCCTTGCCCTCGCGGTTTACTGCTTCAACCCTTCTCCCGATGACGCCGTTTATCACGCCTAGTCTTCTGTCGAGGATTTTCATGTCGATGATCTTTTCATTTACGATCACCTCGCTCAACTGTCGGCGCAACGATTCCACTTCTGGAAGCTCAGGCATGCTCTCTCGCAGAAAATTTTTTGCGTATTCTATGCGCGAAATTTTTTTCTTTCAAGAAAAATAAAAATTTTTTCAAAAAAATGAAAAAAATATTGACAAGCATTTCCAAAGAGCGTACAAAAAAATATATCGATGAAAAAAAAGAAAGGGGAAAAATTTTTTCTCCCTGCTGTTGAGGAGGATAACAGAATGGATAACGAGACCCTATTTGTGGAGGAGGTCGAACCTCCAGGTAGTTCAGCAGGTCTTGTTGGTATTGAAAATTTCGCGGACGACATATTAGCATCGTACATCCCTTCCCCTTCGGTCATAAAGACAAAGGGCGTCCAATACGTATTTCGTTTTAAAGAGAGTCCCCGCACGCGGGCCTTCCGAAAGCGCTTCTATCCCTACGTAACATCCTTAGAGTGGAGCAACTGGCACTGGCAGTACAGCAACCGCATAAAAGACCTCAACACACTCTCACAGTTCATCTGGCTTTCTGAAGACGAACGAAAGGCAATGACCCCTCACGAGGGGTCGATACCCTTCGCGATCACTCCTTACTACGCAAGCCTTCTTGACGAACTCGATTCATCGCAGGCGATAAGAAGGATGGTGGTGCCTGCAACGGCAGAAGAACATCGCTCGCCCGTGGAAGCCGACGACCCGCTGGGAGAAGAGCATGACAGCCCGGTACCCGGGATCGTCCATCGCTACCCGGACCGCGTCCTCTTCCTTGTCACCGACACGTGCTCAACATACTGCCGTTACTGCACGCGCTCCCGCATGGTGGGAAGCCACAAGAGGAAACTGACAAGAACCGATGCTTGGGAAGGAGCAATCGCATACATAGAGGCAAACCCCCAGGTACGCGACGTGCTTCTCTCGGGCGGTGATCCGCTGACCCTTTCCGACGAGATGCTGGAGTGGCTCCTTGGCCGTCTGAAGAAGATACCCCATGTAGAGATGCTCAGGATCGGCACCAAGGTGCCTGTGGTGCTGCCGCAGAGGATAACGCCGAGGCTCACCTGTATGCTGAAGCGCTTTCATCCTCTCTGGATCAGCATCCACGTGAACCACCCGGATGAGTTGACCCCCGAGATGAGTCAGGCGTGCACCCGTCTTGCCAATGCCGGCATCCCGCTCGGCAGCCAGACGGTGCTGCTCCACAAGATCAACGATGATATCGAAACCATGAAGCGACTCGTTCAAGGACTGCTCAAGGTGCGCGTCAAACCTTATTACCTCTATCAGTGCGACCCCATCCCCGGATCATCTCACTTCCGCACCCCCGTGAAGGCGGGACTCGATATCATTGAGGGTCTGCGGGGCCACACGACAGGCTATGCCGTACCGACCTACGTGATCGATGCCCCCGGAGGCGGCGGCAAGATCCCTCTGATACCGGACTATGCCGTGGGCAGGGACGGTGATGATCTGATGCTCCGAAATTACGAGGGCAACATCTATCGTTACCCGGACTGCCAGCAGGCGGAAAGGGCGAATGTCTGAGGCATCGTTTGAGGACGGGAATCACATACGACCTGCGCGACAACTACATGGCGGAGGGATACAGCGAAGAAGAGACTGCGGAGTTTGACCGGGCCGACACAATAGATGCAATCGAAAAGACCCTGCAGGACCTTGGTTATGTAACCGATCGCATAGGTAACGTGAAGTCCCTCGTCAAGAGACTGGCTGAGGGCGACAGATGGGACATCGTCTTTAACATCGCAGAAGGGCTTGCGGGAATCGGCAGGGAGGCCCAGGTTCCGGCCATCCTCGACGCCTACAACATTCCTTACACCTTTTCCGATCCTCTCGTTCTTTCGCTCACCCTTCACAAATCCATGGCGAAGCGCGTCATCCGCGACCTCGGGATTCCCACACCGGAATTTGCAGTCGTAGAAGAGGAGGGCGATATCGAAAAGGTTTCTCTCAGATACCCGCTTTTTGCGAAGCCCATGTCCGAAGGCACCAGCAAGGGCATCGACGCCTCTTCCAAGATAACCTCGAAGAAGCAATTGTTTTCCGTCTGCCGCCACTTGCTCGCTACGTTCCGGCAGCCTGTCCTTGTCGAGACCTTTCTCCCCGGAAGGGAATTCACCGTGGGCATAGTCGGGACCGGAAAAGATGCTCTCGCGCTCGGCGTCATGGAGGTCCATCTCAGAGATGATGCGGAAAAAGGAGTCTACTCATACATAAACAAGGAAAACTGTGAGGAGCTCGTGGAGTACCGGCTCGCCGCGGATTCCATGGCACGGGAAGTTCAGGAGGCTGCGCTTCTCATATGGCGGGGACTCGGCTGCAGAGACGCGGGCAGGGTGGACCTGCGCGCCGACCGGGATGGAGTGGCGCATTTCCTGGAAGTGAACCCGCTCGCCGGACTTCATCCGGACCATTCCGACCTCCCGATAATCTGCAAGCTCGCCGGCATTCCTTATCACGAACTCTTAAACATGATCATGGAATCGGCGCGAAGGCGCATTCACGTCATCCACAACATTCACCCGACCGCCGAATCCGTCCTGCCGCGGTATTACCACACCCTGCTTTCGTGTCGTAATGGCGATGAGACACCACGCTGACAGACCGAGGGAAAGAGTCGTTGTGTTGCACAGCGATGTGCCTCCCGATGCGGGCGCCGACGAACAGGATGCCCTCGTCCAAGCAGCCGTCGTGTCTTCCGCACTCTCGGAACTGGGTTATGATCCCGCATTGCTTCCTTTCTCCCTCGATATCGCCCCTGCATTGAATACTCTCCGCGACCTCCGGCCGGCGTTTGTCTTCAATCTCGTGGAGACGATGGCGGGACAGGGGAATCTTATTCACATAGCCCCTTCGGTTCTCGATGCCCTTGGGATTCCATATACGGGAGCGGGGACGGAAGCCACGTTTCTCACGTCCAACAAGGTCCTCGCCAAAAAGATCCTCTCGAAAGCCGGCATTGCAACACCTCTCCTCTTTCCGCCGCATGAGGATAGCGGCGGTTTTAACGAAGGCGTGTACATCATCAAGGCTGTGTGGGAACATGCCTCGGCGTGGCTCCATGAAGACTCCTTCATCGACGCAAGAGACCCCCGCCTCCTCAGTGAAGCAATTGCTGTGCAACAGAAGATGCTCGGCATGGCCTGTTTTGCAGAAGCTTTTATCGAAGGGAGGGAGTTTAATCTATCCGTCCTCTCGAGTGCGAGAGGACCGGAGGTCCTTCCTCCAGCGGAGATACGCTTTGACAATTTCCCTCAAGGAAAGAGAAGAGTAGTTGACTACCTTTCAAAATGGGTGGAAGATTCTTTTGAATATCGTCATACTCCCAGGTCTTTCGCCTTTCCGGAGGCGGACAGGCACCTCCTTTCCGAGCTCACTGAACTCGCACTCCGCTGCTGGAGTCTCTTCGGCCTCAGGGGATACGCAAGGGTAGATTTCCGTGTGGATGCAGAAGGAAATCCGTGGGTGCTTGAGGTAAATACGAATCCCTGTCTTTCACCGGACGGTGGGTTTTATGCCGCCATAGAGCGGGCGGGGCTGACCTTTAATCAAGCTGTACTACGCATCATCAAGGATGCAACATTTTCGTGATTTTTCCCTGCTCATCGGAAGATGATAACACGCTGTAATTACAAAGTTTCATCACAGCAAATCTAACATGAATTTGTCTGCCGAAAATAGTTGCATTTTCGGCGTTAATCCTGTAGATAGCACTCGCCATTGTATGATCCCTGTAAAATAAACACCGATCAAAGCCCTTTTGCTTATTGATGGCATGCACAAATCGAATGGAGGGTGGATCGAATGCGACTTATTCCGAGAGAAGAAAAGTTCTACGATCTTTTTGAGGAACTGATCAATAAGATCGAAGAGGGCGCGAAGATGTTTCTCTGCATGGTGGAAGCATATGAATATCCCCTGCCCAAGATAGCCAAACTGAAAGAGCTTGAGCACGAAGCCGACGTCATCACCCACAGAACATACGAAAAGATGCACAAGACCTTCCTCACGCCTCTCGACCGGGAAGACATCTACGACCTGGTGAACAAGATGGACAGCATAATGGATATGACGGAGGCCGCCGCGGCGCGGATGAGCCTCTACAAGGTGAAGAAACCTTCAAAGGCAATCGTCGAGCAGTCCAAGATCCTGAATGAGGCCATAAAGCGTGTAAAATTTATCGTCCATGCCATGCGGGACATGAAGAACTCCAAGATGATTCTTGATGCATGTGTGGAGATAAACACCCTCGAAAACGAGGGCGACATAATTCTCCGCTCTGCCATGGTGGACCTCTTCGAAAACGAGAAGGATGCAATCGAGCTGATCAAGTGGAAAGAAATATACGAACGCATCGAAGAGGCCATCGACGTATGTGAGGACGTTTCTAACATAATAGAAGGTATCGTCCTGAAACATGCCTGATTCCCTGGGATTCGTTATCTTTCTTATTGCCGTAGCCTTGGCATTTGATTTTCTCAACGGCTTTCATGACTCTGCCAACGCCATCTCGACCATTGTATCTACCAGAGTCCTTTCGCCCAGACACGCAGTCATATGGGCGGCGTTTTTCGAATTCGCCGCCGTTTTTTTTGTCGGCGTCCATGTGGCCAACACAATAGGCACCGGCATCGTCAACCCCGACATTGTAAACAACGTGCTCATCCTTTCCGCCCTGGGCGGGGCGATCATCTGGAACATCATCACCTGGTATTTCGGGCTGCCGAGCAGTTCCTCCCATGCGTTGATCGGCGGCCTAATCGGCGCTGCCGTCGTCGAGGGGGGATTCAAGGTCCTGGTATGGAACGGCATCATCAAGACGTCTTTGTTTATTTTTCTCTCTCCAGCAATCGGGATGGCGCTCGGTTTATTCATGATGATTCTCGTCCTGAATTTGAGTCGCACCTCCACGCTCAATAAGACCAACTCGTTCTTTCGCAGGATGCAACTATTCTCCTCGGCTGTCTACTGCATGGGGCATGGGTCGAATGACGCACAGAAAACGATGGGTGTGATAGCCATGATCCTTTTCAGCAAAGGCATGCTGGGATCGACCTTTTATGTCCCTCTCTGGGTCGTGATTATATGTTACGTCGTTATTTCACTGGGGGTCATGTCCGGGGGATGGCGCATAGTCAAGACAATGGGCACCAAGATAACGAAGCTTCAGCCGACAGGCGGGTTTTGCGTAGAGATGGCGGCGGCTATTTCCATCATCGGAGCGTCTCTGGCCGGCATTCCCGTGAGCACAACCCATACGGTGACAGGCGCGATCGTAGGGGTGGGCTCAACAAAGAGGCTTACGGCGGTGCGGTGGGGTGTCGCGGGAAACATCGTCTGGGCCTGGATTATGACGATTCCCATGTCAGCGGCAATCTCTGCCCTCATCAATGTCGTCGCACACCTCGTCTGGTAAGCTGCCCGGAACTTATTCCCGGATAGAAGCCTCTACCGCGACTCAATCTTCCGAAAGTTTTCCCCGGTAGAATTCCTCATACATGGCCCAGATTGCGAGGAGCAGAGAGGCGATGATCGGGCCGATGACGAAGCCGGAAAATCCGAAGAGGGACAAGCCGCCTAATGTCGAAAGGAATACCAGAAGGGAATGCATCTGCACATCCCTGCCAATCAGTATGGGTCTCAAGAAGTGATCTACCATGCTGATCACGAGGGTGCCGAACAGGAGGATGATGATACCCTTCGTCATGTGACCCATTATCATCAGTATCAAACCGGCGGGCGCCCAGATGATGGAACAGCCGACGACCGGTACAATCGCGGTAAATATCATCACCATGCCCCACATAAGAGGCGCCTCAATGCCGGTGAACCAGAAGACAAGTCCTCCCAGAGTTCCTTGAATACCGCCGATGATAATCGTGACTTTCAGTGTGGTCTTCGCCGTACCCACAAAGCGGTCGTAGAGAACCCTCTCTCTTCCCTCTCCCAGCGAAAATATCCGGACGGCCTTTTCCAGGAACCTTGCACCGTCGCGGATGAAATAAAACAGAGTGTAGAGCATGACTGAGAACTGGACAAAGAAGATAAAGGTGTTCTGGGTGAGGTCTTTCAAATTGACGAAGATGTAGTTGGCAACAGTCCTCGCAATCTCCGAAACCTTTTCCGCCCAGAACTGCTCATCGATGTGCAGTCTCGCCACGTAGGAATTATTCTTTATCAGACCGGCAACGCTTCCCACTATCCTGTCGATATTTCCGCCGTCTTGATCGAGGGATTCATACATGCGCATGGACTCCCCCAGAAGCAGGCTCCCGATGACGCCTCCCGGGAGTATTATGATAACGGCGACGATCACGAATATGACGGACGCCGAAAGATTGGGCCTGGCCAGTTTCCCGTTGAGATACTTATAGAGAGGCCTCATGATGCTTGAGATGACTGCAGCCCAGAATATGGGGAAAAAGAACGGCCGGAGGAGAAACAGAAAAAGAAGGAAGACGACCGCCATGATTGCAAAGAAGAGAATATTCTCGATCCTTGAAGTGTGCATGACATTCCTTACGGGGATTTGTCCTGGGAATAAAGCAACTCAAGAAAAAAATATCTTATTTGCTCCGTAAATTCAACAGGAGATTGTCCGAACATGCGATTCTGGACTTTAATTTTTCGAAGGCGTGTGCTAAGTAGGAAACCGACAAAGAAAGGTCTGTGACTGATGAATCCCATCTCCAGCCATCCCATCGGCGTCTTCGATTCCGGCATAGGAGGACTCACCGTGGTTCGCGCCCTGATGGAGCGGCTGCCCTTCGAGAACATCATCTATTTCGGAGACACGGCAAGGGTGCCGTATGGTGTGAAGTCGCCAGAGACGATCACGCAGTACGCAACGGAGATTACAAATTTCCTGCTCAAGAAAGACGTGAAGCTCCTCATCGTTGCGTGCAACACAATGGCCGCCGTCGCCTACCAGGCCGTCAAAGGCCTCTCTCCCGTCCCCGTTCTCGACGTGATCGATGCGGGCGCGAAGAAGGCGGCGGCGGAGACTACCAACAAACGCGTCGGCGTCATAGGCACGCCGGCAACCATTAACAGCAATGCCTACGCGCGCGCCATCCATCGCCACAACCCGGATATCAGGATATTCTCCCAGGCGTGCCCGCTGTTCGTACCTCTCGTTGAAGAGGGATGGTGGAATCACCCTGTAACGAGGCTCACCGCGCAGGAATATCTGCGGCCGGTTCTTGCAGAGCACATCGACACGCTCGTCCTCGGATGCACCCACTATCCACTGATAAAGCCTCTCCTCCAGGAGATCGCGGGACCAGATATCGGCCTTGTCGATTCCGCGGAGGCGATGGCCGAGATGACGGCAAGCCTCCTTGCCGACATGAACCTCGGAAATGCCGAACAGGCCCTGCCTAAGTACATGTTCTTCGTAAGCGACGTGCCTTATCATTTTCAGACGATAGGTGAAGGATTCCTCGGGCGGACGCTTGGGAACGTCGAACTCGTCAGATGGTAGAGAATGTAATCCTATGAAGATCATCCTCGCCGGCTACAATCTTGATATCGAGACGATCCGTGAATTCCAGCGGTTCCGCCCGGAAGCCGTGAACCTCACGCCCGAAACGATCTCTGCTGCGTACGCAAGGATCAGCCGCAGCCCGAAGCGAGTTGATGAATTGCGGGCTATGGCGAGGCAGGAGGTGGAAAAGGCCAGGCAGTCAAACGAGAACATCGTGTTTGAGATGGGACACAGCTCAGTCGCGGAGCACGCCGTCTTCAACATCGATGTCATCGGCGTCTCCCGGCTTCTCGTCGAAGAGATAGAAAAGTTTCGCCTGTGCTCCTACACGGAGAAATCGCAGCGCTATGTAAAGCTGAAGGACGATTTCGTAGTCCCCGAAGAGATCAGCGCAACCAGGATGGGCGGCCACCTCGTTGACACCATCCACAGGCAGAACGATCTCTACCACAGGCTCTTCGAGAAACTCACGCCTCACATATTTACGAAGTACAGCGACCTCGCCGCGAGCCCGGCCAACCGGGGGGTGCTCGAAGGCTGGGCCAAGGAGGACGCGCGCTATGTCATCTCGCTCGCAACGGAGACACAGCTCGGCATGACGGTGAACGCACGGAATCTGGAACTCATGATCCGCCGCCTTGCCGCGCATCCACTCGCCGAGGCGCGGGATTGCGCCAGGAAGCTGTATGAGGCAACAAGGGACACGGCCCCCTCCCTTGTCCGCTACACGGAGGCCACGGAGTACGACCGCCTGACAAGGCAGGATCTCAGAGACGATGTCTCCTCTCTCCTGCAGCAGAAAATGCGGAAGACCGGACACACGAAAAAAACA
>DATJBN010000218.1:0-3681 GCA_035515335.1 Syntrophales bacterium
AAGCACGCCGCGACTACACTTGGCAAGGCCTGTACCGCATAGAGAAGAAGCCTACCTCTTCGACGTTATAAACATAACGCCTGAAGAGGCGGAACGGGGCGTAAGAAAGATGATCAGTGTCCCTTTTGGATATCAGAGAAAACATCTTGTCGTACGTATTCCTCCGGGCATCAGGGACGGTACTAAGCTCCGCCTGGAAGGGGTTGGAATGAAGAAGGATGGCGGTGAAAGGGGAGACCTTTATCTTCAGGTGTCTGTCCGTTAGTCGATGTCGCCCTGCCCGTCCTTGACATGGGAGCGTTTGACTCCCAATCTACTATTGTTAAACCATCCTTGCATCTCTCCCTCAGCCAATTTATTGAACCGTATGTAAAGCTCGCGAATCCTAAAAAGGAGGTATCAGCAGATGAAAAAGATGGTGTGCGCTGTTATTGTTTTCATATGCATGACAGGTTATGTCTTTGCCGATCAGATTACTGTTCAGATGAATCTCGTGAACGAGAAGGGCGTTGGAAAAAATATCGGCACGGTCACAGCGATGGACAGCCGTTACGGCCTCATCCTCATTCCAGAACTCCGGGACCTCACTCCCGGGATACACGGGTTCCATGTTCATCAGCTTCCTTATTGCGGTGCGGCCGAGAAAGAGGGCAAACATGTTGCGGCCCTTGCTGCTGGGGGTCACTTCGATCCTTACGGTACAAACAGGCACGAAGGACCATACGGCGAAGGTCATCTGGGAGACCTGCCGTTCTTGTATGTCGGTCCGGATGGAAAGGCTGTCTCGCCGGTGCTTGCGCCGCGCCTCAAGGTAGAAGATCTCAAAGAGAGATCATTGATGATACATGCGGGCGGAGATAACTACTCCGACAGCCCCGAAGCACTGGGAGGCGGCGGCGCCCGTGTCGCCTGCGGCGTGATAAAGTGACACAAATGTAACTTGAGCGAGCGATAACGTATCCCCATCGCAGAATCATAACTTTGGCACAATCACAAGTTGCTTTATCCGATGCCTTTTGGTATTTTACCCGCGCAGTGCGCCCGCGCATGGGTGTAACCGCATCATCTCCTTGTCAGGCTCCCCGCCATCGGAGTGACAAATAATATTTTTCACCCATCTCTCACAATGAAAGGACGAGCGGTCACGCATAAATGGCAGACAGGATAGAAATAGGTTTCAAGGAAGGGATGAGAGACGCCCTCGGGGAGAAGACTAAGAGAAGGATAATCGAAAATCTCAGCATCAAGGTTGATTCCGTAAAGACCATCGACGTCCATACCATCGACGGCAGCCTCTCCCGGCAGGAGCTGGAGATGGTTGCCGCGGGCCCCCTCTCAGATCCCATCATCCAGGATTTCGCCATAAACAGCGGCCTCGCGGAGAGGTTTGACTGGATGATCGAGGTCGGCTTCCGGCCCGGCGTGACCGACAACGTGGGAAAGACGGCAAGAGAGGCGATAGAATTGCTTCTCGGGAAATCGCCTGACCGTCTCGCGGGCGTTTACACATCAAGACAATATGCAATTCGAGGAAGTATCGGCCGCGACGACGCTGAGAGGATAGCGTCGAGTCTGCTTGCCAATGATCTCATCGAACGCTGCGTGATCATCGATGGGAAAACATGGAACAGGCAGAAGGGTGTTCCCCCTTACGTCCCGCGTGTCGTCGGCGAAGACCGTCTGACCATTGAAGAGATCGATCTCGACGCCAGCGATGAGATGCTTGTAAAGATCAGCAACGAGCGTCTTCTTGCCCTGAATCTCGAAGAGATGAAGGCGATACGCAACTACCTCAAAGATGAATCAGTGGCAAAAGCGAGAAAGAAGGCGGGTCTCGGCAAATACATGACGGATGCGGAACTCGAATGTCTCGCACAGACATGGTCCGAGCACTGCAAGCATAAGATATTCAATGCCCGAATCACCTATGAAGACGAAGAGGGTGTGAAAGAGGAGATAGATTCCCTTTTCGACAGCTACATCAAAGGGGCAACAAGAGAAATTAGGAAACGTCTGGGGAAACATGACTGGTGTCTCTCAGTATTCGTGGATAACGCCGGAGTCATCAGATTCAACGATGACTATAGTCTCGTCTTCAAAGTGGAAACCCATAATTCCCCGTCCGCACTTGACCCGTACGGCGGCGCCCTCACCGGCATAGTAGGGGTAAACAGAGATCCTTTCGGCACGGGAAGAGGCGCGAAATTGATCTTCAATACGGATGTCTTCTGCTTTGCCCCGCCTACCTACGACAAGCCGCTTCCGAAACGTATCCTCCATCCGAGACGCATATACGAGGGTGTGAGGGAAGGCGTCGAACACGGGGGGAACAAGAGCGGCATACCCACGATCAACGGGTGCATCGTGTTCGACGAGCGTTTCCTGGGGAAGCCGCTGGTCTACTGTGGCACGGGAGGGATCATGCCTTCCGTGATTCAGGGGAAGCCCTCGCATACAAAGGAGATCATGCCCGGTGATGTGGTCGTCATGGCGGGAGGAAGAATAGGAAAAGACGGCATTCACGGTGCGACTTTTTCTTCCGAAGAGCTTCACGAAGGTTCGCCGGTAACGGCGGTGCAGATCGGCGATCCGATTACCCAGAAGAAGATGACAGACTTTCTCTTGATGGCAAGAGACCGCGGCCTATACAGATGTATAACGGACAACGGTGCGGGCGGCCTTTCTTCATCTGTAGGCGAAACAGCGCGCCTCTCCGGCGGCTGCGAGATAGATCTCAAAAAGGCGCCTCTCAAATACGCCGGTTTGAATCCCTGGGAGATCCTCATCTCCGAGTCGCAGGAGAGAATGACCCTCGCCGTAGCTCCCGACGCGTTGAATAAATTTCTCGACCTCGCGGGGAAGATGGACGTAGAGACTACCGTCGTAGGCAAATATACCGATTCAGGAATGTTCCACGTGTTCTATGGCGACAGAACCGTCGCATATCTTGAGATGGATTTCCTTCACGATGGAGTTCCACAGATGCAGTTGGAGGCCAAATGGAAGCCGCGCAATCATCCCGAGCCCGATTTTCCCGAGCCCTCCGATATGGGGCGTGCCCTTAAAGAAGTGCTTGGACGCTTGAATATCTGCAGCAAGGAGTCGGTGGTAAGACAGTACGACCACGAGGTTCAAGGGGGGAGTGTGATAAAGCCTCTCTCCGGTACAAGCAACGACGGACCAAGTGATGCCGCTGTTATCCGTCCGATACTTTCTTCCTTCGAAGGGGTGGTTGTTTCAAACGGCATCTGTCCCCGTTACGGAGATATCGATACTTATCACATGGCCGCCTGCGCGATTGACGAGGCAGTGAGAAATGCCGTAGCCGTGGGCGGAGGCCTGGACTTCTTAGCCGGTCTTGACAATTTCTGCTGGTGCGATCCGGTGCAGTCGGAAAAAACTCCCGACGGCGAGTACAAACTCGCCCAGCTCGTCCGGGCGAACAAGGCCCTATACGATTACACGACTGCCTACGGCGTGCCCTGCATCTCGGGAAAAGACAGCATGAAGAACGACTATCACATCGGGGACGTGAAGATATCGATTCCGCCCACATTGCTGTTTTCCACGATGGGAAGAATAGAAGACGTGAGAAAGGCGGTAACGCTCGACGCCAAACACCCGGGCGATCTGGTTTACGTACTTGGTGAGACATATGATGAACTTGGCGGCTCCGAGTGG
>DATJBN010000219.1:0-2417 GCA_035515335.1 Syntrophales bacterium
AAGACAGAGAATATCGATTGCCAGGGCGCTGCTCAAGGACGCCCCGATACTCATCCTCGACGAAGCGACTTCTTCCCTCGACACGGAAGCGGAGATCGAGGTTCAGGATGCCCTTGAAAAACTGATGCAGGGAAGGACAACTTTAATCATAGCACACCGGCTCTCGACAATCCGTAACGCTGATCGCATAATTGTCCTTGCAAGCGGTGAGATCGTCGAGGAGGGGACCCACGAATCGCTGCTGGAAAAAAAGGGAGAGTACTTCAAGTACTACAACATGCAGTTCAAGGACGAAAACAGGAACTCCATTGAAAAATCTTTCCAGTAAACTGAGAAAAATATGGTACGGCGAGACTGCCGGATCCCTGAACCTCCTGAGACCGATTCTGTTTTTTCTTTCCTTATTCTATCGGCTTGCTGTCCGGTTGAAGAACCTAATGTATGAACTCGGCGTATTCAAGGCGACCGTTCTGCCCTGCAGGGTCATCAGCATCGGTAATATTACCGTCGGCGGGACGGGGAAGACTCCGGCCGTCATCATGCTGGCGAAGTCACTCAAAGAGAAAGGATACAGGCCAGCCGTATTGAGCAGAGGATACGGAGGCACTTCCAGAGCTGCCGTTAACGTAGTATCCGACGGCTCGAGAATTCTTATTGAACATGTTGAGGCCGGCGACGAGCCCGTCCTCATAGCGAGAGCTGTCACCGGTGTGCCCGTGCTCACCGGACCGGAAAGAGTGAAGACGGGCAGGTTTGCCGTGGAGAACATGAAGGTGGATGTGCTCATTCTCGATGACGCGTTCCAGCACAGGCGCATCCACAGGGATCTCGATATAGTCATCCTGAACAGGGAACAGCCTTTTGGTAACTGTTTTCTCCTTCCCAGAGGACCTCTCCGGGAGCCGACCGAGGCACTGAAAAGAGCAGATGTCGTGATCTGGAGAGACAGCGCCCCCGACGGCCGTTATCCCAGGTATTGCGAGCTGGGTATAGGTGTATTCGTGCCGGTCCTCTCGGTGTATCTTCGGCCGAAAGATATTATGAACGGCGGTACAGGCGAAGCTCATCCCCTAGATTTGATGAAAGGGAAAAGGGTCTGCGCCTTTGCAGGAATCGCATCGCCTGAAGCATTCAAGAAAACCATTGAATCACTTGGCTGGAAGCTTGCAAGTTTCATAGACTTCCCGGATCATCATCGCTACACCGATGCTGATATTTCGTGTATCATGAGATCATGCACGGATTCCTCATGCGATGCTATTGTCACGACGGAAAAGGATGGCATTCGCCTCACGCATTTCTCCGACTTCTTGAAAGATATTTTTCTTCTTCGTGTAGAGATGGAAATGCTTCCTTCGCGGGAGGAATTTGAGGCATCGATCTTTGAGAGACTCGGATGAAGAAATCGGCGACGACATACATAATTCTGAAGTGTCTCAACGTCATTCCCCGGAGGTCGCGACGGGAGCTGTTTATAAAACTCTTCAACATCTTTTATCATCTGTCGCCAAAGCACAGATTCATCACCATTCACAACCTGAAAAACGCCTTCCCGGAGAAGAGCACGGGGGATATCATCGCAATCGCCAAAGGGGTATACAAGACTCTCGGCATTGTGGCAGCCGATTTCTTTGACATCCCTTTTCTAAACAAGGAGAACATCTCCGACCTCGTAGACGTTGATGGAATGGAACACCTGGAAAAGGCCCTCACAAAAAATAAAGGCGTCCTCCTTTTCGGCGCCCACTTCGGCAACTGGGAGCTCGCAGTGATCGCCATTTCTCTTCTCCTCAAGCCTGTTGTCGTGATATATCGCCCTCTCGACAGCCCCATGCTTGACAACCTGGTCGAATTCGTCCGGTCGTCCACCGGCAATACGCCCGTCCCCAAGGAGCGTGCGATAAGACAGATGATCCGCGGCTTAAGAAAGAACGACATCCTGGGCATCCTGATCGATCAGAACGTGGCCTGGTATGAAGGGGTATTCGTAGAATTCTTCGGAAGGACTGCCTGCACGACGAACGGCCTCGCTGCCCTCGCGCTTTATTCAGAAGCGCCCGTCATACCCGGCCACATAGTGAGACTACAAAATGGTAGGTACAGGCTTGCCTTCCTAGAAGAGATGAAGGTTGTCCGCACCGGCAATGACGAAGAAGACATCGTTACCAACACACAGAATTTTACGAAGGTTGTGGAAGACGTCATAAGGCAGTACCCCGATCAATGGCTCTGGATCCATCAGCGATGGAAGACTAAACCCTGGCAGGTAGAGAAGACGCGACGCATGGAGGAGAGTGCAAACGGATGAAGGTGAAGATCTCGACGCACGCATCATTCGAGAGCGCAAGAAACATTCTGATACGGGGCACAAACTGGATCGGGGATGCCATAATGACACTGCCTGCAATTCAGGCAGT
>DATJBN010000220.1:0-13261 GCA_035515335.1 Syntrophales bacterium
GGCGGCGGCGTTGTTCTCAATCTGGCCAGGCAAGGAATCGACCTCAAGGGGGTCGTGAGTTTTCACGGAAATCTGGCGGCCGTCACACCGGCCAAGCCAGGTGCCATTAAGGCGAGGATATTAGTCCTCCATGGCGCTGACGACGCATTCACCACCAAGGAACAGATCGACAAGTTCATGAAGGAGATGAAAGCAGCAGGTGCCGATTTCGAGTTTATCTCCTACCCGGGAGCAAAGCACAGCTTCACCAATCCGGAAGCGGACGAACTAGGGAAGAAATACAACATCCCCATCGGCTACAACCGCGAGGCGGACCAGAAATCATGGGAAGAGATGAAGAAGTTTCTGCAGAATATTTTCAAAAAATAGTGGCGTAACCGGCTATCTCATCATGCCGCCGCCTACAGAAGGATGGGACGTCTCGCCCTCGCGGGAAGGCACGCCGGACCCTCGCCCCTCACCGGGATGCTCTCCTTCCATCCTGCCTTCATGAGCGGGTGCGCGGACGGACTCTCCCTCATGCATGCGCGGGGCGGGCGTTTTGCCTTCACGTGCAGGCTGGTTCATCATCCTACGCTCCACATGACCGGGAGACGGTCCTGTATGCGGCGCCGCGGGGCGGACCGCGCCCGCGGGCGGGCCTGCGGCACCGCCCTGGGGAGGTGTAACCGCCCTTATGCCCGGCGGCATGCGCTCGTGGGGTCCATGGAATATTCTCGTCGCACTGTGCGGCACTCCCGTTGAGATAAAACCTTTCGTGCCCTTTACGCCGATCCCCGCAAATGTCCTCCCGCTATACCTCGCAACCGGATCGATCCGGAAGACGCGATGACGCCTCACATCATTGAAGTGGTTCGAGACAAAGACCACTCTCCCGCTCACGATGATGGTTCTGTGGAAATCCTGGAGGATGAAGAATCCGGGAAACCAAAATCCGGAGCACCAGAAGGGAAATGGAACCCAAGCGTAGAGATAGTAAAAGTCGGGCGGCGGATAGTAGTATGTAACAACAGGAGGTCCTTCGTCGTAGTAATAGCTGTTTATGTCCTGCGGATTCGGATAATTCTGGGATCCGGAAGATTCGGGGCCGTATGCCTGGCCGCCGGTATACGGCCTGATTGCAAGGCCGAATGAGACGGCGACATCGTTGAGCCTCTTTAAAGCCTCGTCTCTGCCGAATGCCAGCTTGCCGGAATCCGCGGCACTCCCCACGGACTTCGCAAGTTCACCTATGATGTCAGGTGTGACCGGATAGTCCGCGATCCATCCGTTTCGCGGTGTGACGCCTGCCGCACCCAGGCGGCTCTCCGCTTCTATCTCATCCTGTGTTGTCTCTATTCCCAGTGCTGATACAAGTTTGACTGCGAAGTCGCCCTCACGGACCAGTTGCTGCTCTATCGGCGGAGGCCCCTCCTGTTGAGTCTGGCCGGCCGCCGGTATGAGCAATAAAAGCCCGGCGGCAAATAGTAACACGTTCGCTGACATCCTGTTCATACGACTCTGCCTCCTTTCTCGTTCTGGAATATTACAGTGTCGATTATCCGGAGCACATTTCATGCCCAAGGCAAAATTCGGAGCATTTGTACTTAATCAACTTGCATCAGCCTGTGTGTTGCCGCGCGAAGGCAGATGCAGCCTATTTCCGGTCTTCCCGCGTATCCTTCTCAACAGAGATACGACCTCTCCATCATCCATGTCAGGGAAGTCCCGGTAAAAAGACGCTACGGCGAAAGAGAATCCCCTGTCGACATGGAGGCACACAATGGAATCGACCTCGCGCTCGATCAGGCCGTAGGCCGCATCATGAGCCACGGGAACCGCACATATGATCTTCATCGCCCCTCTGTCCCTCGCGAAACCGATTGCGGCAAGCATCGTGAAGCCGGTGGCAAGGCCGTCGTCAACGATGAGAACGGTGCGCCCTGTGAGTTCGGGAAACGGCTGCGACCCGCGGTAAATCCTGTCTCTCCTCAGGACCTCTTCGTACACTTCATCCACGACGGCATCTATCTCTTCCCTTCTTACATATCCCGCATCTACAAGCCTCGTGTTCAATATGACCTTCCTGTCCAGAGTAACGGCGCCGAACCCCATCTGGTCATTCTGCGGTATGGGGAGCTTGCGGAGCGTTACGGGCTCGAGAGGAGAACGGAGCTTTGAGGCAATAGGATAGCCCACGGCAATCCCGCCCCGCGGTATGCCTAAGACGATCGGTTTCTTTTCATCTTTGCCGAGATGTATCTTGCCTGAAAGTTTCGTCCCGGCATCTATCCTGTCATTGAAAAGAATCACTTCGTACTCCGATTTTCACCGAATATGCTTATCCTGCCGTACTCGCCGTCGAAACCGGGTCTGATTTCCACGTCCCCCCTTCTTACGCGTGAGATCGCTTCCGCAAGACGCCGTGTGCCCGCATATTCGATATCGCTAAGAGGCGTCATCGTAAGAATCACAAGTTCGCTCCCGATTTCCTGCAGGAGTCGCATATATTCACGGTCAACTGCCTTTCCCTTGGCTCCCTTGCCTATTGTCTCAGCGATAATCTGTCTTAAGGGAATAGTTGAATAGAAGGGCGGCGCATGTTCTGGCTTGAAGCCCCGTTTCCTGTCGGCCAGCTCCTCGATCCTGTGCATGACACCCGGGGTCATCCTCTTTCCGCATACGGGGCAGACGCCGTTATGCCGCGTCGATTCCTGGGGGCTCATGCTGACAGCGCATGAACGGTGACCGTCGTAATAATATTTTCCCTCCTGCGGGAAGAATTCGATCGTTCCCACAAGGCCGCGCCCGGCCGTTATACCGGCCTCGATGGAATCGTACGATATCTCCGTGTCGAATATGTTGGCCTCACGCCCGATGGCATCAGGAGAATGAGCGTCGGAGTTTGATATCAGGGTCATCCGGGAAAGGGAGGATAGCCTCCAGTTCATTGCCGGGTCCGAGGAGAGACCGGTTTCAATCGCATGGATATGAGGCGCGAGCTCGCGAAAGCACGCCTCGACGGAATCAAATCCTGATTCTCTACCAAAGATGGAGTAATGGGGCGTCCATGCATGAGCGGGAACAAACATGGCGTTCTGTGAAGAATCGAGGACCATCGCTAGGAGCTCCTTCGCAGGGAGCTTCAGGATAGGCCTTCCGTCAGATGAGAGCGTCCCTATTCTTGCAAGCCTTCTGCTTAATCTTGCCGCCCCCGAAAAATCCGGGACGAGCACGAGCGCGTGGACCCTACGCGTCCTCCCTTCTTTCTTGTAGATGCAGCTTATCTCGGAAGAGAGCAGGAAAAAGACATCCCTCTTGCACGAAGACGGGACATCGCCGGCTGTCCATTTCTTTTTAAGGCCGAAGAGTCCGTTCCCCGCCGGTGCAACCTTCTTCCTCAATTCGGACACCCAGGCCGGATGAGTGAAATCACCGGTGCCCATGACCGTTATTCCCTTGAGCTGCGCCCATCTCCAGATGACCTCGGGGGTTAGGTCATTGCTCGTCGCTATTGAATATCTTGAATGGATGTGAAGGTCTGCGAGGAAGCGCATCAGCGTTTATTTTTCGGAACCACGTATTTGAGAAACCAGTCGACCGCGAGCTTGGCGACCTCTTCAAGCGCGCCTGGCTCCTGAAAGAGATGAGTGGCTCCCGGTATGACGACCAGTTCCTTGACACATTTGAGCTCCTTGAACGCCTCTCTGTTCAATGGTATGACCGGCCTGTCATCGCCGCCGACGATCAGCAGGGTCGGGGCATTTACCCGGTCCAGATAGTCCATGGCGAGGTCGGGTCTCCCTCCTCTTGAGACAACGGCTTCAACGTCGGCCTGCCCTCTCGCAGCCGCATGGAGTGCGGCCGCGGCACCGGTACTCGCCCCAAAGTATCCTATCTTCAAGGCGCTCGTCGCCGGTTCATTTTGCAGCCACCGCGCACCGGCAATGAGACGGTCGGCAAGAAGACCGATGTCGAAGACCTTCCTCCGATCCAATTCTTCCTCTTCTTCGAGGAGATCGAAGAGAAATGTCGCGAGGCCCGCATCCTGAAGCGCCCTGGCAACGAACGTATTGCGGGGGCTGAGACGGCTGCTCCCGCTGCCGTGGGCAAAGGCAATGACCCCTCTGGGTTTCCGGGGAAGGCCGAGGATGCCCGCCAGTCTCACATCGTCATCCTGGATGACGACTTCCCTCTCTCTGTTTCCGCTCATTACGCCTATTGCCCGCCTATTTAAACAGACACTTCTCGCCTTTCTCGTTAATGAAGTATGCTTTTGAGCCGTCATAGAATATCACGGATATCTGCCTGTGCTGGCCGTGCTTTTTTAAGAGCTTGAGAAACTTCGCCTTCTGTTCCTCCGAACGCCACTGCACGGGCCCATACCTTCCTTTCGGCTTTTCAGGCAGATTGATGGCGGCCTGACAAAGAAGGGCAACGATGAAAAATATCAATACAAATCTCATTGCTCGTCTCCACTTTCGAATCAAGTCTCGCGATGCGGAACCAACCTGTTGGGCATCCTGTTTGCGGGAAACGGCCGGCGATGTGTCAGGCGGAGGGTGAAGAGACAACACCCTCCGCTACAGGAGAGAAGAATGACACGAGTTGGCGCTAGAGGATTGTAGGGTCCGCGTTGGGAATGGAAGCCTCCTTAGGTTGCAACCGCTCGTCAGATTGAATATGTTTCCGTCAGCACCTGAACGCATAAAAGTGGTTGTAGCAGAACGACTCCGGATCGCTCTGCTTTAGTTCCGCCTCCGACAGACACTGCCCTATCATCCGCTTGGATACATCTTCATAGTCGGGGCGTTCCTCCTCGTTCTTCTTGCATGTCATACATATGGCTTGGTGGTCGTAGCTCGAAAGGATCCTTTCATCCTTCTGTTTAAGCGACCTCCCGCACCTTGCGCATTCCGTTGCACAAAACAATTTATCCTTCCAGTCCTTCATGTCTCGTCAACTCCTTTCGATGTCTGTGTGCGGCTTCAATTTGAAATCAAGAATTTTTTCGACCTCAACCGTTATCTTCCTTTGAATCTGCGGGACGTCATGCTTCTTCTCAAGATCAGAAGCATAGCCGTCCAGATACGCCAGGTCTTCTTCTTTCATTGCTCTTCCGATCAGTTGATAACCCGTGTCCTTCCTCGAGTCCCAGACGGCGATCGCCAGACGGCTGTTTCGGCCCGTCAGATTCTCCATCGTTCCCGGGCAGAACCATTCGGTAAGAACGACTTTATTTTTTGAGTCCAGGGAGAGTTTTTTTGATGCCGCTATATGCGGTATACCTTCTCCGTTTACGGTTGCTATCACGACATGCCCCGTTTTCCCCGCAAGGAGAACTGCTTCCTGCAATAATTCGGTCTTCACATCCGTCTTCATTTTCTCTCTTCGGCGAGGATCCGGAGCACCTCTTCATACTCTGTCTGGTCGAACCTTCTGTAGAACTGGCCCACGGCCGCAAAGAATTCCGGAACGCGGAGGCAAAGCACCTGGTCGGCTTCGTTTGCCAGTCTTATGAGGGTGTCTTCCGGGCCCACCGGCAGGGCAACCATCAGGGTCCGGGGCTTCTCCTCCCTGATGGACCAGACAGTCGCCTCCATCGTTGCGCCCGTGGCTATGCCGTCATCCACTACGATTACGTATCTCTCCCTGAGACTTATCTTGGGAAAGTCCTTTCGGAAATACGAAACTCGCTCCGCGATCAATTCGAGTTGTTTCTTCTTCTCCTGCTCCACGTATTGCAACCTGACGCCGATCTGGGCCGCTATCCTTTCGTTCATGAATAATTCGCCGCCCTCACTTACTGCGCCTATCGCAAGCTCCGAATTGAAGGAGGAGCCCAGTTTCCGAGAGAGGACGATGTCGAGGTCGCCTTTCAGCAGACGCGCCACCTCGCGCCCAAGGACTATTCCGCCCCGCAGAATTGCAACTACGGCGGGGTTTTCTTTTTCCAGTCCGAGTTTCTTGAGTTCTCCTCCGAGAAGGATGCCCGCCTCTTTCCTGTCGGCAAACGGTTGGCTGCTTCTTGAGGTTATCTGTAGTTTCCCCATCAGCTCGGGCTCCTTCATCTGCCCCATGCAAAAAAAGGCATCTCAGGCCGCAGGGCAACCTGGTTGTACACCGGTCAGTCTTTTGTTCAGTTAGGTTACTTGCCCCGGATAGACAAGACAATGAGGATAAAATGGAGGTTTAATGGTAGGCATAAGCTACCACAGAAATTGAATGCCTGACGCATCCTCGACGTGTGCCACAGCGTACCAGCGGCTATCGTCACCGGTCGTACCAGGAAAGCAAAACGGCGCGTCACTTTTTCCCTAGGGTCAGATACACGGTCTTGTACCCGTACAGACTGCACGTCGCCGTGACCTCGATCATGGCGCCGGGGGCGGCAGAGACCTTATACGTGTACGTGAATGTGTCCTGGTCCGGCTGACTGTCATAGGTGTTTCTGATCGCACCGCTTCCGTTGTTGATCTCCACATACTTTATGTAATGGAAACTCGGGAAAGAGGACGGGTGCGTGATTGTTACCGAAAGTGTCTCTGTCGCCGCATCATAGTCGAGTTTCACATCCTGGGGTGACGTGGCAATGGACGTCCCGGGATGCAGTAAGAAGAAAACAGCTAACAGTAAAACTATGTTCCGCGTGAATATCAGGCGCCTCGGCAATCGCTTCATCTCACACCCCCGTGTTATGTTGTCTGGTAAACAGGCCACTAAAAATAAGATAGACGGCGCCAGCCCTCAAAGGCAATGAGTATTAAATGGCAGCGTTATGGTAGCTATTTCCTCCCAATTAACGACCATTTTATCCTTATTGAATCCAACCGCCGGATAAAATATTTTTATCAGTGACGGGTGTTCCTTTACGATAATCCGAACCCGACGGAGGACAAAATGGCAACGGCACCTGCAAATTATTTTCTGCCCTCCATGCCGGAGAGCCTGGAAGGCCTCACCGAACTCGCCTTGAACCTTCGCTGGTCATGGAGCCATACGGCCGACCCCCTCTGGGAATACATCGATCCTGAAATGTGGCGCCTCACGACCAATCCCTGGTTCATCCTGCAGACAGTATCCCGGACCCGCCTCGATGCACTTAAAGGGGATCAGAAGTTTCACGAACTCATGGACAAGTACATGGCGGGGCACAAAGAATTCATGGAGACCCAGCGCTGGTTCCAGCAGGCCTATCCACTTTCGCCCGTAACTGTCGCCTACTTCAGCATGGAGTTCGGCCTTGGAGAGGCCCTGCCCATATATTCCGGCGGGCTCGGGATACTCGCCGGCGATTACCTGAAGACAGCCTCCGACCTCGGGGTCACAGCCTTCGGAATCGGGCTTCTCTATCAGCAGGGCTATTTCCGGCAGTCATTCAATTATGACGGCAGCCAGAGAGAGGTGTTTCCATATAACGATCCGACCCAGCTGCCCGTTGTACCTGTACGGGACAAAGAAGGGGAGTGGCTGCACGTCGAGCTTGAGTTCCCCGGACGAAAGGTGCGCCTGCGGGTCTGGGAGGCTATGGTCGGCCAGGTCAGGCTGTATCTTCTCGACAGTAACGATCTTACGAATAGTCCCATCGATAGAGGCATAACGAGTGAATTGTACGGCGGCGGTATTGAAGTCCGTCTCCAGCAGGAGATAGCCCTCGGGATCGGTGGGTGGCGCGTCCTTTCTAAGCTCGGGGTCAAGCCCCAGATATGCCATCTCAACGAGGGACATGCGGCGCTTGTAGTTCTCGAGAGGGCGCGGGATTTCATGTCTGCCGGAGGACACCGCTTCGATATCGCGCTTGCGGCCACGCGCACTGCGAACGTCTTCACGACACACACGCCCGTCGAGGCGGGTTTCGACCGCTTCACCCCGGACATGGTGGCACATTATCTCACACCCTATGCAAATGAGCTGGGCATCGGGCTCGACGGGCTCCTCGCCATGGGCAGGAAGAACCGGGAAGACAAGACCGAGCCTCTCAACATGGCATATCTTGCGATAAGAGGATCGGGGGCCATCAATGCGGTAAGCCGCCTCCACGGCGTGGTCAGCCGCGGCATCTTTCAACCACTCTTCCCCCGCATTCCCAGGCATGAGGTGCCTGTCACCCATGTGACCAACGGCGTCCATGTTCCGTCTTGGGATTCGGCAGTCGCAGACATGCTGTGGACGGACTTCTGCGGCGAAGCGCGCTGGCAGGGCACACTCGAGCTGATCGAACAGAACCTCAAAGAAGTGTCGGAGGAGAACCTCTGGACATTCCGTACGGAAAGCGCGAAGGAACTGGTAGGGTACGTGCGCGCCAGGCTCGAAAGACAGCTCGCTTCCGTTGGCGCAGAGGACCGCGACATCCGCCAGTGCAGGGAGATGCTCGACCACAAGTATCTCATCATCGGCTTCGCCCGGAGATTTACAGGATATAAGAGGCCCAACCTCCTTCTCCACGACCCTGAACGTCTCGTGCGCCTCCTGACGCATCCCGAGCGGCCCGTACAACTCATCATCGCCGGAAAGGCTCATCCTGAAGACGAGGAAGGGAAGGAGATGGTAAAGGCATGGTCGTCGTTCATAAGGCGGCCCGAGGTGCGTCCGTACGTTGTATTTCTTGCAGACTACGACATGGCCCTTGCTCAAAAGCTCGTTCAGGGAGTTGACCTGTGGATCAATACGCCGCGCCGTCCGTGGGAGGCGTGTGGGACGAGCGGCATGAAGATCCTCGTCAATGGAGGCCTGAACCTCTCCGAGATGGACGGATGGTGGGCGGAGGCCTACAGGCCCGAAGTCGGATGGGCGCTGGGAGACGGCCGCGAACACGGCGATGACCCGGCCTGGGATGCCCACGAGGCGGAAGAGCTCTACCGCCTCCTCGAAACGGAGATTGTCTCATGTTTCTACACGAGGAATGAAAAAGGAATCCCCTGGGAATGGGTAGCCCGCATGCGTGCCAGCATGTCGGAGCTCACGCCCGCCTTCAGCTCCAACAGGATGGTGAGGGAATATACGGAGAAGATATACCTGCCTGCGATTGAGGTATCCGCCAAGCGCCAGGCCGATGACGCGCAGATCGCAAAACAGATCAACCAGTGGCGGAATTCCATGGAAACACTCTGGCCGCAATTGTCAATGCGCAATCTGAAATTCGAGGCCACAGGAGAAGATTCTTATGTCTTCAGGGTAGAGGCGGAGCTGGGCGCGGTAAACCCGGGTGCGGTCGAGGTGCAGCTTTATGCCGATCAGAAAATGGCCGAACCTCACGAGATTCACCGGATGGAGCGAGTGGAAACCATGGACCCGCACACAAATACCTATCGCTATGAAGTACGCGTAAGTACACACCGGCCGCCCGGAGACTTCACGCCCCGCGTGATTCCTGCCATGGGCGGCGCGATTGTGCCGCTTGAGGCGCCGCAGATACTTTGGTACAGATAAGGCACGCTGTGAAAAGCGAGAGGTGACAATGACCAGGAAGAGCGCAGGATTGCTCCTCTACAGGCGCCGCGGAAAAAACACAGAGGTATTCCTCGTGCATCCCGGCGGACCGATATGGGCGGGAAGGGATGCGGGGGCGTGGTCGATCCCCAAAGGGGAGTTCGGCCCGGAGGAAGACCCGCTCAGAGCGGCGAGGAGAGAGTTTGAAGAGGAGACAGGATCGAGTTTCAAGACCGAGAGCAGTTTCATCCCGCTCAAGCCTGTAAAGCAGAGGAACAATAAGCTCGTGTATGCGTGGGCAGTGGAAGGTGACAGTGATGCCGGGCCGGTCGCAAGCAATACGTTTTCCCTCGAGTGGCCGCCACGCTCCGGCACGATACGCGAGTTCCCGGAGATCGACCGTGCCGCATGGTTTACAATCGAGGAAGCCAGAAAAAAAATATTCAACGGTCAGATCGGCCTTCTTGACGAGCTCGAGAAGATACTGTCTGATTGAACTTCAGTCCCTGCCGATAATGCGTGAAAGAACCTGCGCTACTTGCTCCTCGAGAATTCTTTTTCCAGATACATTTTCAGAGCGACTGCATTGTTGATTTCTCTGTTTTTCGCCGAGTAGAGGAGCGTCACGGTCTTATGCCGCCTGAGCTCGGAGATATCTTTTTCAATCTTCGGCCTGCCTTGAAGCTCCGCAAAATATCGCGCCTTGAATTCCTCCCAGCGCAGAGGATCGTGGTTATACCAGCGCCGGAGTTCATTGCTCGGCGATAGTTCCCTGAGCCAGCCTGCGATCTTCAGGTTTTCCTTCGTGATCCCGCGCGGCCAGAGCCTGTCGACGAGATAGCGGACGCCGTCCTCCGGACCCGCAGGGTCATACGCACGCTTCACCCTTATCGTCATTGACGTTCCCAGGCATCTGCCCTTCACTCGCAGATACCGAATGAAGGGCAGGGAGATGATACTCTATTTTTTCAGCGTAACTGTGAAATGATCCCTTCTGTTTTTTGCCCAGGCCTCTTCATTGTGGCCCGGATCGAGCGGGCGCTCCTTGCCGTAGCTGATCGTGGTTATCCTCTTTTTGTCAACGCCAAGGTTGATAAGGTATTTCGCGGCGCTGTCGGCGCGTCTCTGGCCCAGGGCCATGTTGTACTCGACAGTCCCGCGCTCATCACAGTTCCCCTCAATGCGGACCACATATTCGCGATGCGCCTTTAGCCACTTGGCATGGAGACTGAGTATCTCTCTTTCATCGGGTCTTAGGTCATAACGGTCGAAGGCAAAATGGATGTCCAGAAACGATGAGGCCTCCTTTGCGGCGGCGGCCTCTGCCGCCGCTGCCCCTTCAGCGACCTGAGGTTGCTCGGCAGGCTTCGCGGGTGCGGCCTCGGCCTGAGGAGCCGCCTGCTTTTCGGGAGCCATCTGTTCCGTCGTAGCCTCCTCCTTCGTGACCGCCTTCTTCGCGCATCCTTCAGCAAGGACGAAGACACATGCAACTACAAACAAGAAAAGCATCACCAAAACTTTTTTCCCTTTCATCTCTCTCTCCTTTCTCAGCATTCCCTGAATCGTATTATCGGCGGGCACCTGAGTGCAGGCCGCCCGCATTACTCTCGGGATCCCCGTCACACCCTAGGGGATCGTGATGGATACATAGTAGGATTGATCGTCACGGGTCAGGAGGAGAACGATACTCTCGCCGCTTTTTACCTGATCCATCGCTTTCCTGAAGTCGTTCGAGTTTCTGATGGTCTTTCTATTCACCTCGCGGATCACATCGCCGGGCTCTATGCCCACGTCATCTGCGAGGCCGTCCGACTGAACACGGATGACGACGACCCCTTGCTGAGCCGTGATATCGAACTGTGTCCTCCACTCCGGCTTTATATCGTCGACAGTGACGCCGAGGACATTCTTTGTTTTCCCTTCCGCAAGGGCGAGTCGTTTCTCCGTCATTTCGGCGATCGTCACCTTGACATCCATTTCCTTCCCCTGCCGCATGAGATTCACGTCAACGGTCTTCCCAACGGGCGTCTCGGCGACGATCCAGGGAAGATCATTCGACGATTTGATGTCCTTGCCGTCAAAGCTGAGGATGACATCACCCTGTTTGATGCCCGCCTTCTCGGCCGGACTGCCCTTGATCACATTGGCGATGAGGGCTCCCCGCGCTTCCTTGAGGCCGAAGGAGCGCGCGAGATCGGGCGTCACCACCTGGATCGAAACCCCCAGCCATCCTCTTACCACCTTGCCTTTCTCTCTCAACTGCGAGACGACTACCTTTGCCGTGTTGCTCGGAATCGCAAACCCGATTCCCTGGCCCGCGGCAATAATAGCCGTATTGATCCCGATGACCTCGCCCTTCAGGTTGACGAGCGGCCCGCCGCTGTTTCCGGGATTTATCGGGGCGTCAGTCTGCAGGAAGTTATCGTAAGGTCCGGAGCCGATCACTCTCCCCGATGCGCTGATGATCCCCTGGGTCACCGTGTGCTCGAGGCCGAAGGGATTCCCGATGGCAAGGACCCAATCGCCCACCTGCATCTTGTCCGAATCGCCGAGGGCAAGCATCGGGAGGTCCTTGAAGAGGGACGAGATCTTGATCAGGGCGAGGTCGGTCTTCGGGTCCTTGCCTATCACTTTCGCAGTATATTCCCTTCCGTCCGACAGCTTCACTTTGATCTCCCCCGTCCCGGCGACGACATGATTGTTCGTGACGATGTAGCCGTCCTTGTCGACGATGATGCCCGAGCCCAGGCTTCGCTGCTTCATTTCCCTGTCCGGCATCTCGCCGAAGAAATCGCCGAACGGACCGCCGCGGGGGCCGAAGAACTGCCGGAACGGGTTTCCCGGAACCTTGACCGTTGTTGTCGTACTGATATTGACCACCGCGGGCGTCACCTTCTTTGCGAGCTCTGCAAAAGACTGGGGGAACCCGATTTGCTCTGTGCTTCCCCTGTCGGAAAGGCAGGCGACTGCAAACACGACAAGAACGGCAGTGAGGATGAATAATGATTTTGAACCGGCAAGAGTTCTGATTTCTTTTGCTCCCATAATACCCTCCTTGATTGGGGCAGGATGAAAAACAGCCTGCACTTATTACAATATTATAAACTCCCCCTGAAAAAAGGGGGAAGTAATAATAAGGTTAAAATAAGAGGAAAATGGTAAGCAAAATCTCCCTATGAGTATAGGGAGGTGAGGAACGACCTCAGGTTTGTTTTCTTGCTCTTTATGCCGAATTTGGAGCGAAGATTTTTTCTGTGAAAGTCAACCGCCGTTGTCGATATGTTGAGAAGCCTCGTTATCTCCTTCGTCGTCTTTCCTTCTTTCACAAGGGTAGCGACCTCGATCTCTCTCGGCGTCAGGCTGAGATAAGCGGACGACAGGCTCCTGAGGAAGGGCGATACGATGTCGTTGAGATGGGCCTCGATGATCTCAACGTGAAGTTTCTGGCTCCCGTCAAGCCTCGCGCCCTTCAGTTTTTCGATATAGGGAAGGACAAGCTTTTTGACGTTCGCGAGCACCTGTTCTTCCAAGGTCGCCTTGTCTTCCTCTCTGTGCTTGAGGAGGACCTTGAGCGCCGTGTTCGCCTCCTCGAGGCTCTGCGACTTCATCTCCAGCTCATGCTCTCTTTTCTTCAGGACTTCCTCGGCCATCTTCCGCTCCGTGATGTCAAGGAGAGACATGACCACTCTTTTCGTCGACGGCACCAATGCCACATTTGCGATCACGTTGACGACGCCTTCGCGATTGTTGGTAACACGGAATTCATACCCGTCTGATGAACGGGAGCGTTTGCCTGCAGCCTTGAGAATATTCACCTTCGGAAGGTCCGCCTCTACGACAAACTCCGTCCACT
>DATJBN010000221.1:0-19337 GCA_035515335.1 Syntrophales bacterium
GCCTTGGTAATCTCGGTCATATCGCGGATGTTGAAATCGTTTTGGTCAGAAGCGCGCAAGTGATGACGCTGACGAAGCACAGTTGTCATTTGCTGAATGGCAAGTGGAATATGCGTGGCTGATTTTGCCGCGGTGAGGATCTGATCCACATTTGTGAAACGGATAGGTTTCGGAGAGTCTGCCTGTTCTGTATCCGACGATGCCGGATAGAGATTCTGTTGGATTTCGGGATAAACCTTATTGAGCGTATTGACTTCCGTAGTGCTGGAAGTATTCGTGCTGCTCTGGTTCGCGTTTGAGAGTGAGGAAGCGACCACACGATATTTAATCGTCGTCCATGGCGCCAGCAGGATATCGTCCTGGTCCATACCCATCATGTTCGCGCCCTTTTCCCTTAATACACCTATGACCTTAAATGCCACGTTCCGCACGCGAATCTCCTTGCCAATCGGTGTTTGCCCCCCGAACAGCTGCTTCACGATGGTCTGGCCTATCAAACAAACTTTACTGGCATTTCGTACATCATGTTCGGTAAACAATTCTCCCTGATCAAGATCCATCCAATCACGCACTTGCAGGAATGACGGTGTAGTGCCATAAACATAGGTGGGCACCCAATTACGATTCCCGCAGACCAACTGCGTGCGTGCGCGGACGATAGGCGCTACGTTGGCAATGGCTGAACACTCTCTTATTATCGCATCTGCATCCTGGGGTGTCAGCGTCATTAAGGTTCCGATCCCATAGCTGATTCCGCTGGTATTAGCGGCGCCGGGCACGATTACGAGGGTGTTTGCTCCTATGCTGGTCATAGTGCGCTGGATGGCGATGGTGGCTCCGTTACCGATCTCCATCATTGTGATCACTGCAGCAACACCGATGATAATACCAAGTGTGGTGAGCATCGTACGCAAAACATTGCGGCGAAGTGCGCTCAATGAAGTTTTCAAAACGGTGTACCCTTTCACGCTATGCCACCAATCTTCGGCACACCGCCGTTACTGATAATGCCGTCCGTAACATGGACAATGCGCCGGGCGTATCCGGCAACACCGGAATCATGGGTGACCATAATTATGGTGAGACCATCGGCACTGTTGAGTTGCTGGAACATATGCAGAAGTTCTTCGCTGGTACGCGAGTCAAGGTTGCCGGTAGGTTCGTCTGCTAGAAGCACCCCTGGACGATTGATTAGCGCCCGCGCGATCGCCACCCGTTGTTGTTCACCGCCGGAAAGTTGAGACGGCTGATGATCCAGGCGGTCTGACAAGCCGACCTTCTCCAGAATCTCTGTGGCGCACTGCTTCTTCTTCTGCTCGCTCATGCTTTCCTTGGAGTAGATCATGGGCATAAGCACGTTCTCTAACGCTGTCGTACGAGGAAGCAAATTAAAATTTTGAAAAACAAATCCGATCAGCCGATTCCGCAGCTTCGCCCTTTCGCGAGCACTCAGCCAGGAAATCTCCTGACCATCGAGCCAGTATTCACCGGATGTCGGGCTATCCAAGCAGCCAATAATGTTCATCAGTGTGCTCTTACCGGAGCCGCTTGCACCCATCAACGCCACAAATTCGCCACGACTAACATTTAAAGACACGCCCTTTAGGACTGATAAGTCGATTTCACCGAGATGGTATGTCTTACGGATATCTTTCATGAGGATTAAATTCACGTTAATAGTCCCTCGCCGCAAGTATCAGCGCTCACCCGTTTGCGCACCGGGGCCGCCGCTTTGGTTGCTCTGACCTTGGCGCGGTCCACGCCCTATCTGAGGTGTGAAGGGGCTGCGCTCCGCTGTTGAAGCAGCGGCCGTTTCACGTTCCGCTTCGCCGACAACCACACGCAGCCCTTCCTTAAGGCTGTCGCCTTCGATCTCCGTGACAGTACCATCCGTCAAACCAATCTTTACGTGAACCGGCCGCACAAAATTATGCTGCTCGATCCAAACAGTTCCTCGCGACTGCAACAGTCCAGCAACATCTGCACCCTTATTATCTGGAATTGATGAAGTGGCAGCTCCGTGAGCTATTTTACGGATCTCCGGGTCGATTTGATCCGACCGTGGCGACCAGCGAAGTGCTGCATTAGGAACCACAAGAACACTCTGCCGCCGCCCAATTTTGAACTGTATGTTGGCTGTCAAATACGGTAAAAGTTTACCATCGTCATTATTAGTATTAACCTCGACAGTATAGGTAACGACATTCTGTGTCATCGTTGCATTAAGGCGAATCTTGCCCACCTGACCCTGGAATATTTGATCTGGATATGCATCAACCGTAAACGTCACCGGCTGGCCTTCACAAATACTGCCGACATCAGCTTCGTTAACGGAAACCCATATCTGAACTCGTTTGAGGTCTTTTGCTATGAGAAACAAGCTCGGCGCGCTCAGGCTCGACACGACAGTTTGACCGATATTGACCCGCCTGTCGATAATTATCCCTTTAACTGGTGATTTGATGATACAGTACCCGAGGTTAATCCGCGCGCTCGCGAGGCTGGCCCTGGCCTGAGCCACCGCTGCTTTTGTTTGTTCAACAGCAGCCTCCGCTGCAGCAACGTTAGCCTTTGCAACCTCATAGTTGGCTTCATACTGGTCATATGCACTTTTCGAAAGGGCATCCGATGGGCCCAGTTTTCGAGCGCGATCCCAATCTTGCTTTGCTTGTAGTAACTTGGCTTTCTGCTGGAGCACGTTAGCATCGGCGCTGGTCTTGTTCGCGTGAGCTTGCTGCAGTTGGGCCTTGGCGGTCTCCACAGCAGCCGCATAAAGTGAATCGTCAATTTTCGCGAGCACCATGTCCTTCTCTACAACCGAACCATAGTCAATCGTTTTTCCCGACGCGTCTTTCCCAAAGTCTATTATTATTCCAGCAATCTGAGCGCCCACATCAACGACCACCTCCGGCTCAACCGTTCCCGAAGCACTGATCGTGGCTATCAGGTCGCTTCGCCTTATTGGTGCGGTGCGGAATGCCGCTTTCTTTTCCAACTTGGTATAGTACAACCAGGTACCAACGCTACCTACCACTGCTAAACATATCACAGCCAGGAACGCGATTCGAACCGATCGTTTCTCCAATATCTTCAACATACTATAGAATCACCATCTTCAACGCTCCAAAGTTGTATTAACCGTCGACGCCCGTGAACCTACCCTCCGACACATCAAAACCTGCTCAGAAAAGCCCGTCATAAAGGCGGCAGCAAGGAATATGCCGCAAGGTGTGGTAGGTACTAATAGGTTAATATTGCGTGACATTTATTAATTGATTTACGGATTCCTCTTAGCGGCATGGATAAAATGTATGCATTTCAAGGTATGCACTTGCTTAAAAAATATACATGAAATTGATTCACTCAGGTATCCATTCTGTGTTTCACGGCCAATAACGATGCTGGGATTAGAGACCAAGGAAGGACTTTTGGATGAGTTCGGATGAGAGGAGTTCTTTGCCCGTTCCTTCAAGGACTACCTTTCCTGTCTGGATTACATAGCCGCGATCAGAGATATCGAGTGCCTCCTGGACGTCCTGCTCTACGAGAAGAATGGTCACGCCATCCTTTCTGATTTCCTGGATTACCTCGAATATCTTTTCGACAAGCTTAGGCGCAATACCCCAGGAAGGTTCGTCGAGCATCAGAAATTGGGGCCTGCTCATCAAGCCCCTTCCTATTGCAACCATCTGCTGTTCGCCGCCGGAGAGAGTGCTTGCCTTCTGTTGGCCTCTGTCTTTCAGTATCGGGAATATGCTGTAGACATATTCCAGGCGCCCCGCGATTATCTTCTTATCGTCAGTGAGATATGCACCCAGGAGCAGATTCTTATAGACGCTGAGACTCGGGAAAAGTCTTCTGCCCTCCGGCACGTGCGACATGCCCAGGGCAACGATCCTGTGTGCCGGGGTATTTGTAATGTCCTTTTCGTTGAAGACAATCTTTCCATGAGAGGGATGCAGAATGCCGCTCAAACCCTTCAGGATGGTGGATTTCCCGTTCCCGTTCCCGCCGATCAGCGACACGATCTCACCCTTTCCCACGCGGAAGGAGACATCATGAATCACCGGGATGTTACTATAGCCCAGCCTTATGTTTTCTACGTTTAGCATATTTTTCCCCGAAGTAGGCCTCGATAACCTTCTCGTCTCCGGTAACCTCGTCCGGTGTTCCCTCAGCTATCTTCTCGCCGTAGTCCAGAACTACGACGCGGTTCGCAATCGGCATGATGCCTTCCATCACGTGCTCGACAAGGATAACGGAAATACCCATGTCCCGGAGCTTGAGGACAAGCTCGACGGACTCCTTGATTTCGTGCACGTTGAGACCCGCCATCATCTCGTCGAGCAGCATGACCTCCGGCCCCGTTGCAAAGACCCTCGCAACCTCGAGCCTCTTCTGCTCGGAGATGGTAAGTGATGCGGCGGTTAAAGAGAGCTTGTCCGCAAAGCGGAATATGCCGGCCACTTCCTCGGCGCTCGCCTTCGCATCCTTCCTTGCCCGGTGCCTGAGGAAAGAGCCGATCATGATGTTCTCGAGCACGCTCATGTCCTTGAAGATCCGCACTATCTGAAACGTCCGGCCGATGCCCATCGCACAGATCGATTCGGGGTCCTTGCGTGTGATATCTTTTCCCTTAAAAACGACCATGCCGCTGTCGGCATTGTAGAAGCACGATATGCAGTTGAAGAGCGTCGACTTCCCCGCACCATTGGGTCCGATGAGGCCGATGATCTCTCCCTTCTTCATGGAGAAGGAGATATTCGCGTTGGCCGTCAGCCCTCCGAATCGCTTGATCACATTGTCGACTACGAGGATGTCGTCGGTCATTTCTCACCTTTCGAAAATAACGCCAAAAGGCCGTGAGGCCGCCAGATGGCGATGATGATGACGAGGACGGAATAGATGATCATGTCGATCCCCTGTCCCTCGCTTCCGAGGTAGACCCTCGTCAGCTCCATCAGCGGAATGAAAATGAAAGCCCCGACGACCGGCCCGAAGAGCCTGCCGATTCCGCCGATGAGCGCAATGATGCAGAGATGGATCGACATCATGAGATCCATCGTACTCGATGGATGGATGTAAAGGACGTACTGGGCGTAGAACGTGCCGCATATGGAAGTCAGCACCGCAGAGAGAGAAAAGGCGATCATCTTATATTTCTGGATATTGATCCCCAGGCTCCGCGCAGCATCGGGGTCATCCTTGATAGCCCGCAGATAGTATCCCAGCCTGCTCTCTTCAATCGCGTACGATATTCCAATCGCTACTACGAGCATCGCGAGGATTATGTAGTAGTAAGGCACCTTCGACGAATGGAATTCGAAATTTTTGAAAGACTCTTCGAGTATCGGCATGTAAATCCCGACCGCCGCGCCCACATAATCCCAGTTTGTAAAGATAACGACCATGATCTCGCCCACTGCTATTGTAGCGATCGCGAAGTAATGCCCCCGCAGGCGGAAACAGGGATAGCCGACTATTACAGCGAGGCAGACGGAGAAGAAGCAGCCCGCCAGCATCCCCAGCCACGGATTGATGCCGTAGTTTATGAGTAGAATCGCGGTCGCATAGGCCCCGATGCCGAAGAAGGCGGCATTCCCGAACGAGACCTGCCCCGCATAGCCGCCGATGATATTCCACCCGATACTCATCGTGGCATACATCATGATCATGATGAGGAGATGGAGGAAAAAGGGCGCCTGCATGAAGACCGGCGCCGCGGCAAGAATGCAGGTGAATAATATGAATATGAGGAATCCCTTCTTCATGGCTGCGTCATTTCCTCCCCATGAGCCCCTGGGGCCTGATGAAGACCACAGCGAGATACAGGAACAGGACGAACATGAACTTCAGCGAAGGGGCAATGAGATACCCGGAGAGCACCTCGACCATTCCCACAATGATACCTGCGATGAAGGCCCCTGGTACGCTGCCGAAGCCGCCAAGGGCGACAACAACAAAGGCCACGAGGCAGAAGTTGGAGCCCACCTCAGGGAACACGTAGTAGAAGCTCGCGAGGAGCCCGCCCGCAACGCCGACCGTGGCGATGCCGATCCCCCAGGCGAGGGCGAACATCCGGTCGCTGTTGATACCCATCAACCTCGCAGATTCCTTGTCTTCGGCAACGGCCTCAAGGGCCATGCCGAGCCTCGTCGATTTCAGGAACCAGAAGATAAGGCCGTTGCAGATGATTGCGCCTGCCGCTGCCACGAGCTGCGACACTCCTACATAGACCCCGAAGACGCTGACGTTGCGGCTCGTCAGCGCCTGCGGAATCATCCTGTAGTCGACGGTCCACAGATACTGGGCGATGCCTCTTAAGAGAATCAGTATGCCGAAGGTGACAAATATCTGTGAAAGCATCGGGGCGTTGATGATCGGCCTGATGAACACGTAATAGGTTACGACCCCGAGAAGGAAAAGGAGCAGTGTTACTGCCGGAAGAGAGTAGAGAGGGTCGAGGGCAAAGAGCACGAAGAACCAGTATGCAAAGTACATCGCGACCATGAGATATTCGCCGTGGGCAAAATTCACGATGTCCATCATCCCGAAGATCACGGTGAGGCCGACGGCGATCAGTGCATAGACAAAGCCGATCAGGATGCCGCTCACCAGGGTTTGCGCAAAAACACCTTCCATCGTTATGTTCTTTGCTTATAAGGGTTCATTCCTTAATTTTACATTTTACGGCAACCTCCGGGAGATATCCAAGATCCCTCTCTTCGCTCGAGACAAGGATTTCTCAGTCGCCGCGCTCCTTCGAAATGACAACAGTGCTTATTCTACTTCCTGGCATCCCACTTTGGGAACGGCCAGATCACGTCCTTCGTGGCCAGCTTGAAGGGCCATACTGTATAGCGCTCGCCCTTCTGGATCTGAACGATGATGCCTTTGCCGAGGACATTCTGGTGTGTTTTCGGGTCGAACTTTACACCGTCCCACGGCATGATCAACTGATCGGCCTTGATATTTGTTCCCAGGAGGGCTTGCTGAATCTTCGCCGGCTCCGTCGATTTGGCGCGGTTGATCGCATCTGCGAGCACGATCATCCCGGTGAACGAGCGGGCGTAGTCGCCTGACATGGGTTTTCCGGCCATCTTCTCAAACATATCGGCCACTGTCTTTATCATCGGTTTCTTCGCGGAAAGGTCTTTTGACCATACCTCCCTGCTCAGTATATAGTCCGCATCCTTGCCCAGGGACTTCGTTAAATCGGGATCGTTGAATCCCGCGTTATTCGCAATCAGCGCCGTCGGTGCGAAGTTGAGCTCCTTATAAGTCTTCATAGAGAGTATGGCGTCTGCGGTATACGACGTCTGCATGATGACGGAAGGATTGTAGCTCCGGAGTTTCTGGATCTCCGATGTCAGTTGGGTGCTCTTGGCAGGATAGGGAACGGCGCCGACGATGGTGTATCCGTACTTCTTCGCATACATCTCCTGGTACTTCTTGGAATCGGCCCCGAACAGCGTATTCTCGTAGAGCAGGGCGATGGGCCCGACGGCTATCTTCTTTTTCTTCTTCAGATCGTTGAGGAAGATAAAGAAGTTTTCGCTGAACATATCGTCGTGCGGCGTCGTCCTGAAGAACCATTTGAAGCCTCTGTCCGTGAGACCGGGCGACGTCGAGCTATCGTTCAGGAAGGGAATGCCGTAGCGCTCCGCGGCCTGTGAGGCCGTGGCCGTAACCGCGCTGTTATAGCAGCCGATGATGGCAACGACCTTTTCCTGGGTAATCAATCGTTCCGCCTCGGCCATGCCGACCTCGGGCTTGCCCTGATGGTCGCCCGGGATAATCTTGATCTTGGCGCCCTTCAGGTTCGGTAGTCCCGCGGTTTTTGCCAGGGGCATGTTTAGATTGTATTTGTTGTTGATGATGTCTGCCGCGAGCTCCGCGCCCTTCAACAGACCCTGCCCTGTGGTTGCCAGCGGTCCCGTGAGCGGGAAAATCACACCGATCCGGATCTCATTCTGTGCGCATGCCAGAGATGTGAAAGATAGAACCATGACGACTGCAAAAAATACTCTCAAGAATTTCCACATGGCTGCCTCCTATATCAGTTTATTCATTAATACTGCGGTTTGTATTTTCTTGTCGAAGAGACCCCCCGCCTCTTCGATTCCTATCATCTTGAACGTAACCGCATCGCCCGGCTTCAGATGCGCGAGAAGGTCATGGTCCGCCTTTGCGATCAGAGCCGGCCTCGCGTATCCCCCGAGCGTACGCTCGTGCAGCTGGATGATGGGAAGACCGTCCGCCGGAACCTGGATACTGCCGGGCAATAGGCCTTCCGATATGATGCTCTCTTCCGCGCCTGCTCTGAGCTTAAGCGGCTTCCCGTCCAGCCGAATGCCGGTCCTGTTGAGCTTCGTGGACACAGTGAATGTCCTCCCTGTGCCGCTAAGAAATTTGCTCAACGACTCCTCTGTGAAGAAATCTTGTTCCGGTCCTTCTACCACCCTCAACATATGTGGCGGATTCATCCTCGGTATGAAATTTTCCGGAATCTTCCGCTCACCCACTTTTCTGACATTCTCGAATTCGATCCTGTCGCCTTTTTGAAGTGCCCTTCCCTGATAGCCGCCGAAGCGGCACTCGAGATTCGTGGAATAGCTTCCGATGAACTTATCCAGAACAGGTGCGGCAGAAAATCCCACGTAGTACCTGAAACCTTCCTCAATTGCATTCACCGTCAAGACATCCCCCGCCTTAACCGCAAAAGACATCCATGATTGGAGTGGCCCGCCCGAGAGATCCGCCATGACCCTTGCACCGGTGATTGCACAAGAAACATCCATACCGAACCGCAGAGAAAATCCTACACCGAATATCTCTATGGCTGGAGCGCCTTCGCCGTTCGCGAGCAGCCGGTTGAGGGCGCGGAGCGCATAACCGTCGAGCGCCGGTGAAGCAGGAACGCCCACTTCCATGTAGCCGTACCTACCGCCGTCAACGACAATGGACATCATTCCGGGATTGACGATCTCGATCATGCTCGCACGAACCTCACCCTGTCGCCGATCTGAAGAAGGCTGTACGGCTCCTTCCTGTAATCAAAGAGCTTCTTATCCGTCCTGCCGATTATCCTCCACCCCGCCGGCGACTCGAAAGGGTACACCCCCGTCTGAAGCTGGGCAAGGCCAACTGAACCTTCGGGCACCCTCAGTCGCGGCGTTTCGAGACGAGGCAAATAGAGCCTCTCGTCGAGTATCCCGAGATAGGGAAACCCCGGCATGAACCCAACGGCAAAAACGGTATACGTCGCGGACGTGTGAATCTCCACGATCTCGTCTTCCGAAAGTCCCGTGTGGGATTGAACAAACGGCATGTCGAAGCCCTTCTCCCCGCCGTACTCTACTGGGATCTCGCAGGTCTTGGGTGAAGGGATGTCCACAGGGGACATCAGGGATTCCTTCTCCTTCAATAAGGCAATGAGCGCCTCGTACGAAGTCTTACTTCTGTCAAAGACGATAAGGCAGGATCGAAACGAAGGGATGACATCGGTGATTTCCGTGAATTGGCGGGACTTGAGAAAGAAATAAAATCGCCTGACCTTTTCATGGATCGCAAGATCAATCTTGTCTCCGAACAGGATCAGTATCCCCTCTTCGCCGTACCTGGAAACATTCATACTCTATAGGAGAGCCGCGAGCGGCTTGATAACGATGCCTTCCTTTTCAAAATATGCCTTCAGCTTTTTTGCAGCGTCAATGCTTTCCGGGTTGTCGCCGTGCATGCAGAGCGTGTCGATCTCCATGGTGAGCCAGCGGCCGTTTATGCTCTTCACGCCTTTTTCTTTCACCATGAGCGCCGCCCGCTTCGCGATCGCATCGGGGTCCTTGAGCACCGCCTCTTTGTTCCCCCGCGAGAGAAGCTCCCCGCTGTCAGTATAGTTCCTGTCGGGAAAGGCCTCGAGGGCGATCTTTACGCCCTTCTTCTTCATGGCCTTCTTCAGCTTCGCCGTAGCCGGCGTCGCAAGTGTCAGAAAAATCACATCACCAAATGCTTTTCGTACCCCCTCGACAATCTCCAAATACAACGCCTCCTCTCTGATGAGATGATTGAAGAGGGCGCCGTGCATTTTCACATGCTGGAGAGGCATCTTGTAAAACGCAAGAAATCCCTGGAGGGCTCCCACCTGGTAAATGACCGAGTTCAGAAGGTCTTTCTTCCCCATATCGAGGAAACGTCTCCCGAAACCGGGCAAATCCGGATAACCGGGATGCGCGCCTGCCATAACCCCGTGGTCTTTGCAGAGCCGCACCGTTCTCTCCATGACATTCGGGTCCGATGCGTGAAATCCGCAGGCGATATTGGAGGAGCTGATGCAGCGGATGACCTCTTCGTCCCGGCCGATCTTGTAGGCCCCGAAGGACTCCCCCATGTCGCAATTGATATCTACTGAAATCTTCATATTAATCCCGAAACAGATGTCCGGCAGTATGGATATCGCAAATTAACTGTCGCGATGCCAAGCGTCTATTTAAAACTTCTCCTTCCAACTGTCAATGAGAATGTCATCCCGTCGAAATGACTGCATAAGGTCTGTCCTAAGGTTTTTCGAGGCGGGAAATCGGGATAATTCTGATTGAGCCTCAGGCGACGTTTCTGTATTTGAAATTTATTATCATTGGCAGGTACGAATATGAAAATATACCGAAAAATCAAAACCACTGCTGCTCTCACAGCCTCTCTGGTGCTCATATTTACGGGATTTGCCGTATTTGCTGACAGCGAAACGGACATCAAATCCTTGCAGCGGACCAGACAGTGCCAGAACTGCGATCTCTCCGGCGCCGATTTTTCCGGTGCGGACCTCAGCGCCGTGGACCTAACGGCTTCGGACCTGTCGGGCGCGGATCTCTCCGGCACAAACCTGTCGTTCGCAACTTTACGCGAAGCAAGCCTGAACAATGCAGACCTTTCGAATGCGGACCTCAGGCATGCCGATCTTTCCGGTTCGGACCTCCGAGGAGCAAATCTCTCCGGCGCAAATCTGACCAAGGCCGAAGTCTTGGGAGCATATCTCTCCGATGCAAACCTTTCGGACGCCATATGGATTGACGGCAACAAGTGTAAGTACGGTTCAAGCGGCGACTGCCTGGAATGAGGATAATACGGACTCTGGTTAAGACCTCTAATGCTAAGAAGCCGCAACAAAAGCATTATGACTTTTCCTTACAAACGGTGCATGAAGGGGTTGACGGCGGGGAGAAACGCGTTGAAAAGGCAACCTGTCATGAAGGAGATTTCTATTGTTAGGCGCGGCAAAGAGGAAGTTCCGATTCAGCTGTTTTGCATTTCAACATACCGAGGAAGGTATCATGAAAAGAGCCTTAGCATATTTGGCAGCAGTAATTTTTTTAGCGATAATAGTTGCAGGCTTAGTATCGGCCAAGGACGAGGCAAACGCTAAATTTGCCGCCGGCGATACGGTATACGTTTGCCCTGCGGCGCAGGCTGCGATTGCGGTACAGTCTCTATGAAGCAAGGCGGTAAGTGCGCATGCGGCAAGGACCTGGTCAGGACGACGATCTCCAGGGTTGCCGATGGAAAGATATACTACACGGTCAACGGTGAAGAGCTTTCTGCTCCCGCGAAAGGTAAATACGCCTGTGCCTGCGGCGCGGGCTTCGATTGCGGAACCATCAGCCAGAAGCCCGGCAAATGCGTGTGCGGCAAGGATATGAAGAGGGCATCCTGACGGGAGGATATTGTCCGATCTGAATGAGTGGGCGGGACAAGAGTTCCGCCCTATTTTTTCAATGTAAACTATGTATGAATTTTTCCGAATGCTTAAAGAGGGTCAGGATGAAACCTATCGGACCGATGATGTGGGAACACCGGCTAATCGAAAAGATGCTGAGACTATTCGGCGGAGAGATCAGGAATATCGATGAAAGCAAGAAGGTGGACGCGATCTTCATAGATACGGCCGTCGATTTCATCAGAACCTATGCGGACAGGACTCATCATGGAAAAGAAGAGGACATCCTCTTTCGGGATCTGGCAAAAAAGACCCTTTCTCCGGAACATGCGAGAATCATGGACGAGCTCATCGAGGAGCACAGGTACGCGAGAGAAACCACAGGCAGGTTGGTATCAGCGAAGGAAAGATATTTAAAGGGCGAAAACACCTCCCGGGAGGTTATCGAGTGCCTTCAGGAACTGGCGCAGTTCTATCCCCGGCACATCGAAAAGGAAGACAAGCATTTCTTTTACCCCTGCATGGACTATTTTACAAAAGAGGAGCAGGATGCCATGCTCCGCGAGTTCTACGAGTTCGACAGAAAGATGATTCATGAAAAATATACCAAGCTGGTGCAGGGTTTAAAAAGATCTTAGCGAGTAATCATTTCATCCTGCCTTTGTTCAAAATCAAGAATGCTCTGATTAATTCCCTCGATACAGCCGATCGCTCCAACTTTCGACGGACATTCGGCCATTCGGGATCAGGGATCAACCGGAAATCGCGGTCCGGACAGAAGCTCACATCATAAACCTCAAAATGCTTTTCATCCGCAAGAAGACTCTCGACGACCCGCTCATGCTCGAGATACGCGTCGCAATCGGCGTCTGTTCCTTCATAGGAGAATGGATAGAGCCGGCAGGCATCAGGACGAAGGGGATGGTCATAAATCCTGCAGAGCCTGCTGTCATCAAGCAATAGACAGGGCCCCGGCCTGCCCCGCAGCCTTTTCAGATAACCGTCCGTGTAACGGTCAAGTAGATCCATGGCGGGCCATTTCAAATGCTGCGCGATGATCATCAGATCCGCGGCCGATATCCTGGGGATGTAGGTCATGCAGCAGGTTCCGCATTTCCCGCAAACGAATGGAACAATGATATCGTACCGGGGCAACTTGATCTTGGTGAAGATAACGTTTCTCGAAATGACCATATCTCTTCCCGGGTATTCTCTCGAGAGTTTCGGCAATCCCGATGCCGCCTTGTTATCCCCAAAAGTGCGCAAACAATAGTTCCGCACTCTGCGAATTCTTCCGGGACAGGCACCATTTGATGATTACAAGGAGGAAACAGGCGAGACGGCGCTAATTGAGCTCAGCAGCGTTACAGACTTAGCTTTAAGCGAATTGTATAAACGATGATACCACCGATTCATGACAATTAATACCGGATTTGTGAGGCAGGTCGTGTTCACAACCTAAATAATGCGGGAAGGTAGGTCGAGAGCCACGGGAAATAGATGATTACGGCGAGCGCCACGATCATGAAGAGGATGAACGGAAGAACCGCCTTGGAGACCTCTTCCAGACTGATGTTCGCGATGTTGCACACCACGTAGAGATTCACGGCCACCGGCGGCGTCAACTGGCCGATTGCGAGGTTCACCGTCATTACGACGCCGAACCAGATGGGGTCCCAGTTGAAGACCTTGATGAGTGGGATCAGTATGGGAAGAAAGATGTAGTAGATGGAGATCGCATCCATCAGCATTCCCGCGATGAGGAGGATGATGTTCACCATGACAAGGACAACAGCCGGATTTGAAGACAGGGAAAGAAGAGAGTTCGAGAATTTGTCCATCACGCCGACGGTGGAGCCCGTCCATGCATAGAGGCCTGCGAAGCCCACGATGATCATGATGACTGCCGATGAGAGGATGGTGTCGCGAAGGAGATCATAGAGCGCACGGAAGTCAAGCTCCCTGTAGATGACCATGCCCACGAACAAACCATAGAAGACAGCTACGACTGCCGCTTCGGTCGGCGTAAATATTCCGCCGTACATGCCGCCCAGTATTACAAACGGGGCAATGAGCCCCCAGAAGGCTTCTTTAAACGCCTTCCAGATTTCTTTCGGCGTGCCCCATCGCTCGCCCCTCCAGCCCCTCTTCCTTGCGATGACGTAGGACGGGATCATGAGAACGAGGCCGGTGAGTATGCCGGGTAAGACGCCTGCCGCAAATAGGGCCGGGATCGACGTCCCGGTGATGACGCCGTAGATGATGAAGGCGATGCTGGGAGGAACGATGATCGCAAGGGAACCGGAGGCCGCTATCAGTGCGGCAGTGAAGTCCTTCGCATACCCCCGCGCCGCCATGGCGGCGATAAGGATCGTCCCCAAGGCCGCCGTGTCCGCGGGACCGGAGCCCGATATCCCCGCAAAGATAAGCCCCACGACGATTGTCACGAGTGCAAGCCCGCCGTGGATGGGCCCGATGATGAGGCTGATCAGATGGACGAGCCTCTTGGAGATACCGCAGCGATCCATGATCAAACCGGCCAGGATGAAGAAGGGGATTGCGAGGAGCTGGAACTTGGCGATGCCGGCGTAGAAATTCGGAGAGACCCCGGAGATGCCGAGGTTGAAAAGCCAGATGAAAAGAAGAGATACCGCGCCCAGGGCGACTGCAATGGGGACACCCGCAAAGATGATGACAAGGAATAGGCCGAAAAGGAGAATGCCTTCCATCAGTCATCCTTTCTCCGGAGCCTATTTACAGTCATCTCGATTATCCTCCCGATGACGAGCACCGAACCCACAGTAAGAGCGACGGTATACCACCACTGTGGAATGCCCAAGGCCTCCGTCGTCACCTCGAGCAGCAGCTCATCCTGGATTTGTATGATGCTGTAGTAGAAAAGTGTACTGAAACAGAATACGCCAAGGAGTGAGCCCAAGAGAATAAGCAGTTTCTGTCCCGCTGCCGGGAGTTTCGAAGACAGGAAATTAAACCCCAGATGCATTCCCCGCCGGAATCCCGCTGCCGCTCCGAGCATGGTGATCCACACGAGGAGGGCCACCTCGATCTCCTCAGTAAAGGCGAAGGAATAATGAATCAGGTAACGGGTGAGGACGTTGAGAAAGGCAAACACGGACATTACGGCGAGTAACGCCGTGCTCATCAGTTCTTCAAAATTTGCGTATAGAAACTTGAGCCTGGTCACTTATTTCTTTGACGGCTTCCTTTTTGTCTGCGGCTTCTTCTCGGCACTCTGCACGACCTTCTCCGCCGCCTGCACGAGGTCTGCGCCTATCTCGGGCGTCCACCTGTAGTAAACGGACCTCACGTTATCCCTGAAGGCCTTCACGTCCTCAGGCGTAAGAGTATACACATCCATCCCATTTTTCCTGAGCGTGTCGATGGCCGCATTGCTTCCCTCAAGACCCTCGCGGGCCGATTTCTTCTGCCACGCGGCCGCCTCCAATGCAGCCCTGCGGATGATCTCCTGATCCTTCTTATCAAAGGTCTTCCAGGTTTCCTTGCTCACGACGAGGATGAGAGGGTCGATGACGTAGTTCCAGAACGTGCAGTACTTGTGCACCTGCCAGAGTTTATAAGGAATGATGATGCCGGTGACGGGATTTTCCTGCCCGTCAACCGTTCCCGACTGGAAGGCGGAGAGGGCTTCGCCCCAGTTCATCGATACCGGATTGGCGCCCAGGGATTTGAAGATGTCGATGAAGATGGGAGAGCCGACGACCCGGATCTTGAGGCCGTCGAGGTCCGCAGGCTTCCTTACGGGCCGCTTGCTGTTTGTGATCTCCCGGAAACCGTTCTCTCCCCAACCTAAGGCGAGGACGCCTTTGTCGCCGAGTATCTTGAATATTCTTTTTCCCACATCGCCGCTCTCAACGGCATCGAGGGCCCTGTAACTGCCGTTGAAGAAGAAGGGTAGCGAGAAAAGATTGAGTTCCTTCACGGCAGGCGACCAGTTGATCGTCGAACCCAGGGCGAAATCGGCGACACCCTGCTTCAGTAGCAGGAACTCGTTGGTCTGCTTCCCGGCGTAAAGCTGGCCGCTGTAATAGACCTTGATGTTGATGCGGCCGTTTGTCCTCTCCTTCACCAAGTCGGCAAACTTTGCTCCTCCCATACCCCAGGAGGTTGTGGGACCCACAACGATGCTCATTTTATATTCAGGCTTATGGTTTGCCGAAGAGCCCGTTGTTGCGAGACCAAGAACAAGAGTAAGAACGACAAAACATCCAATCAATCTTTTCATGTCACGCCCTCCTCTGATACTCTGAGCTGTGTCCCGTGAAGGCAGCCTTGAGAATTTCTTATTGTTGATTATACAAAACAGTCAGGATTCATCCTTCTAATGAATGACAGGACATCTGTCAACACTGTATTTCATCAGAAATGAAACAAAACTCCGCAGTTTTCCTCCGCATATGCGTTCAGATTCGCACATGACACCCACCGTAATTGCTAGAGGCAATATTGCATTTATATTAATATTATTGCCCTATTTTTCCAATATTGCTTTCTTCGCTAATATTCGTAACAATACACGGCGCCCCGAACTCAAAATCTCTCTCAACTTGAATTCCGAAGCTGCCCTCGATTTCACCGTTGGGATCCATCTCCTATTGGAAATAAAGATCTACAGAAAATAAACGTAAAAGGAGGTTCTCATGCTGGTTGTAATAAGTGACCTGCACTTTCAGGATACAAAAAATGATGCCATCTATGACGAGAGCAAGCCGTTCATTCCCGCGGACAGGAATGTACCGACTGACGCCTTCAAGAAAGTCTTTGATGATATCATGATAACAGCCAAGGATAATGACGCTAAAGAGCTAATCATTGTTCTCGCAGGGGACATTTTCGATCTCAACCGGAGCCAAAAATGGTTTGAAGGTGACGTCAGGCCATACGGTGACTCCAAAGATAGGGGGTGGAAGCCTCTTATTCAGCATATTCTGAAGGACATTATCGAAAGTAATGATGACACCTTCAAACTGTTCAAGAAGACAGCACTGCAAACGCTGGAGAACGGCGGTCAAATCGTCTTCGAATATCTGCCGGGTAATCACGACCGCCTCATAAATTTGGATGGTGATCTGAGAAAAAGCGTACGAACAGAATTACTCGGCCGTCTTGACCAAAGCGACGCAGAATTTGACCATGTATATCGCTCCAACAAATACGGCGTGCTCATCAGGCATGGACATGAATACGACCAATACAATTTCGCAGGGAATATCCCCCAAGAAGGGGAATTCAAGGTCGATCCTGCCGATTATGCCCGGGCCCCTCTGGGTGATTACGTGACCATCGATATAGCGGTCGGTCTCGCATATGAATATAGGAAGCTTAATGAAAAAGAAATCAAGTCCGGTGAACATCCGTTTCAGTCTATTTACAGCAAACTGCTGGAATTCGACGACCTGCGGCCACAGTCAGACTTGATCGACTTCCTGCAAGCCAAAACCACGGCAGGTGTCGATGTTTGGAAGCAAATCACGCCGGCTGCCGATACCGTTGTCAAGAGGGCACTAGAGAGCAAGTTCTTGCGTACTAAATTGGGTATGTTGGGTAAGGTCATTCCTTTAGTGAAATGGATACTGCTCAGGCTGCCAACCAAACTGCTGCCGACGAAATTCATCATCAAGCATATCAGCACTATGCATTCGGATGGGCCGGAACCATGGCAGTACGTTCTGCGGGAAAAAGAACTCGGTGGAGACACACGCAGATATGTCGCTGCCGGCCACACACATTCTCCTACTGTGGAATTCTTGAGACACCATGATGCCGACGGCAAAGAATTTTTCTTCTTCGATACCGGGACGTGGCGCCAGCAGATAAGAAAATGCCGGGATTGTCAAGATTCTGCGACTTTTGCTCGCGCCAAGGCGCTTACCTACGTTGCATTTTACTCCTCGGATGAAGATCGAAAGAATATGACCGGAAATAAAGGTTACAGTTTCGACTATTGGAGCGGCTTCACAAAAAAGGAGGGAACCATTTAGTCGAGTTGTAACAGGATTGCATGTGATGACATTCTTAATGTTCTATCTTGAAAAAGAGAAAGAACCGGATCGCAACTACGAGATCTGGTCAGGCTCTTTGGCTTATGGGAGGCAATAACATCGCCCCATATCCTGTGGGAGCATCTCTTCACCGCGGCGCACTACCTGGTGAATTACGATAAAGATAAAGTGGGCGTTTATATTTCTCAAGGGAGGAAATTTATGAGAAAAATACAGACGGTGAGTTTAGTTGGCGTCATTTTGATTGTTCTTATCTTTGTTGGATGTGCCCATTCAACAGTGAAATACAGATCAAATGTTCAAGAAGATAAAGAGGGGTTAATCAAATTCTATTTAAAGAGTTCGAATATTACCTTGTGCAAAAAAACGGCCACTCCTCAAGACAGACCTGCTGCACTTGATGCAAAAGGAAAGTCTGGTACGCCTGAGTCTGGAAGCGGATCTGCTCCAGCAGACACTGTAAAGACATGCTTAGAGGCGCCCCGACAAGAATTTGCTTGCCTCAAGGACAAAGAGAAAGAATGCTTTGAAGAAGTAAAGACAATAGTGACCCCTAAAGAATATACTAAAGGCAACCTCTATGCGATAGTCCCGGAAGACAATTTATGGAGTACCACAAATTTGTCAGTTTCATATGTTGGTGACACGCATTTGATTAAACAAATCGGAACCGAAGTGATAGATCATCGGAAAGACTATATTGAAGCGGTGGGTGCAATTGTAGGAACTGCCGCGGTCATTAAGCCCTTGTGGATACAAGCAGAACAGATATCGCTGCGTCTTCCAGTTGTCATTGACGTCGACGAGGCCTTTGGTAAAAGTATGTGGCAACGATTGAGCATGGATAATGATAAATGGTGGTTTCAACTCCGTGCTGATTCACAGAATCCAAACGGAACAGTTGATACAAAAGCATTTTTCGACCAATTTGCAAATAAAAAGACCAGTAGCTTTGGCTTCTCATCGTGTCGCGAAGCCATATTATACATATGTTACGACGATTCACAGCCTAAAATAGCTATTGAAAGCGCGCCGGTTAAGATTCATCTTACCGTTATTGATCCTTCTCGGTTAGAGACGCTCAAATTACCAGACAAGGGTTCCCTTTCGATGCACGATTTGTGTGGTGCTGACCTAACGACACAAGCTAGCGGCGTTGCATCAGCCGGCAGCCTGGTGACGGATGTGATGAATCAGGTTACAGCAATCAAAAAAGCACAGGATCAGGCCAAGCAATCAGGTAAGAAAAGTCAATAATTGTTATCCTATTTGGTCATATATGAGATTGCCAATTTCGTGACACCTCACGATCTCGCATCAAGTCCGAATCTGAAATGCTTGGGCAGGCTGTCCGTCATTTGATTTCCAAGTGAAACGCCAATGTCGCTCCGTGGACAGTCGAGTTCCACGGATGTAGTCTGTGACCATCGTCCTTTACTCCTAAAATTCTCATTTTCGGCAAAGCCAAAGAGTTCAAATGGCAATCGGTAATCTTGTTGTTTTTTGAGGATTGGGGTATAAAGTATTGCCTGTTTCAAAAGGAGGCTATTTCGATGAAATCCACCCTTTTAAAGATATGTGTCTTT
>DATJBN010000222.1:0-3587 GCA_035515335.1 Syntrophales bacterium
ATGAATCTATCATCAGGGCCCTTGAAGAGAGGGACCCGGAGAAGCTGAAACTCTCCATACAGGAAAACATCATCTATCCGAAGATGATCCACGAATCGCGGAAGAAGAAACAACCGAATGACGCAGGCGCCGAGAATCCGCCTCTGTGATTTCTTCGCTTCTTACGCCCATATCAATTTTGATCGAGTATTTTTTTGTATTCCCCGTAGCCTTCCTTTTCGAGGTCTTCCTTAAGTATAAATCTCATTGCAGCGGAGTTCATGCAATAGCGAAGGCCGCCGGGCGGAGGCCCGTCAGTGAATACATGGCCCAGATGGGAATCGGCGCGTTTACTCCTCACCTCGATCCGGGGAGATAACAGCCTTCTGTCCTCCCGGGTCACAATATTTACCCGATCAAGGGGTTTTGTAAAACTGGGCCAGCCTGTGCGCGAATCATATTTATCCCTGGAACTGAAAAGGGGTTCACCGGATACGATGTCAACGTAGATGCCCTCCCGCTTTTCATCCCAGTAACGGTTTTCAAACGGCGGTTCCGTCCCTTGCCTCTGAGTAACAAAGTACTGAAGAAAAGAAAGGCGATGTCTCAATGTCACGTCGTCGGGTTTGGTGAAATTTCTCCACGCCCGCTGCTCTATTTTCCCACCATCTTGCATCGACTGATTTTCACCAACTGTCGCCCCCTCTTCCTTCGGGACGTTTTGTGACCGAGGTCGAGTAGCAGAAGGGTTCTGGCAGCCGAGAACCACAAATAAGATTAAGAACAACAGTGCCAATCTTTTAATTATCGCACTCATAATATCCTTTCGAGGTGATCAGCCGAAACCATTCAGGTTTTGGTAGAAATACAATTCTAAAATATGCACGCTCGGAGGGCAAGTCAACGTCCCTCCTTTTTCTATTCAAATAAAAGTTTTTTGTGTATAAATAATATCATAAACATAATAGATGAATGACAAGGATGCGACGACACGAATTTCCGGAAAGGAGATGGTTATGATTAAGATAAGGTTTATAGCGGTTGCCGTCGTTATCATCGTTTTCGCCACATATGCCTCCGCACAGGACATAACCCCGGGCGGCATATTTGAGAAAGTCACCGACACCTACGAATCGCTGCAAACATACAGGGCAAATGGTACCATCATCTCGGATGTTGTCGTCGGAGGCAGGAATATGAGAATGGAAACATCGTTTTCTATCCTCCTCAAGAAACTCAACATGTACCTGATCTCCTGGACGCAGAAAGACATAACGCTGCCCTCCATTATCCAGGGCGGAGCCGTCTGGAGCGACGGAACCCAGCCATATCTGTACATCAGAACGAAGAACGAATATTCCAAGATTGCGAGCGATGAAGCCGCCCTGGCGAGCGCGACCGGGATTTCCGGCGGCGCCGCCTTCATGATACCATCTCTCTTCTTCTCGGAGCTGGAGGACCAGATTGATCCGTTTTCACGGCTCAAAGACCTCGTAGTAGAAAAGTCCGAAAAGATCGGCAAAGAGGATTGCTACGTTGTAAGCGGAACCTCTCTGGCATCGAAGAAGGAAACATACTGGATATCGAAATCGAAATATCTCATACTCAAGTGCACCCGCTCTCTTGAGCCTCCTGAAGGATCGGAAATGCCTAAGGTCACCGATGAGCAACTCGACGAAACGCTCAAGGTCATGGGGCGGGACTTGACTGAAGAAAACAGGAAGAGCTTAAGGAGCATGATGGAGATGTCCCGGAGCATAGCCAAGGCAAAGAAAATGACAGGCCTTTCTGTCGAGACCCACACCGGGATATCATCCCCTGAATTGGCCAAGGCTGATTTTCAGTTTGCTCTTCCCAAGAATGCAGTCCTCAAGGATACATTCTTTGACAGCGTCTTCGGCGGTAACAAATAGAATCCACAGCAACTGTCTTTAGAACGGATTAACGGAAAGGGTGAAGCTGCATGGGCATCAAAACAAGCGAGGAATATCTGGCGAGCTTGAAGAAACAGACACCTGAGGTGTACATCGGCGGCGAAAAGATTCACGACGTCGTCAACAACAAATATTTCCGGATCTCGCTCGAAGAGATGTGCAAGTTCCATGACTGGGCAAACGACCCGGAGAAAGAGAAGGACTTTGTTTTCTGGTCGCCCCTCGTCGAAGACAAAGTTACCTTCTGGACGCATCTCAGACAAACCACCGACGAAGTACAAAGGCTTCTGGAGGTGATGAAAAAAAATAACGCCCGTAATTTCTGTTCGATGTGCATGATCACCGGCCTCAACGTCTTGTGGGCTGTCACCTACGATATCGATAAGGCCAGAGGCACGAAATACCACGAGCGGCTGAAAACTTTCTTCCGCGAGCTTCAGACCAATGATTTCCGGTACTGCATGGGCGTCATGGACCCCAAGGGCGACCGCTCCCTGCCGCCCAGCCGTCAGGCCGACCCGGATCTCTATCTGCGCATAGTCGAGAAAAGCAAAGACGGGATAATCGTAAACGGCGCCAAGATGCACACCTCCGATGCGCCCATAACCCACTTTATCTTTACCTGTCCCTCAGGCGTTCTCCGTGAGGCCGACAAGGACTACGCCGTCTCCTTCGCCGTCCCGGTGGACACGAAAGGTATCAAGTTCATAACGAGGCCGGCTCCCGGCCCCTTAGCTCCAAGAGAGATGGAAAGTCCCGTCAGTTCTCATATCGGGTTCGTCGAGTGCCTCACCGTATTCGATAATGTCTTCGTTCCGTGGGAGTGTGTCTTCATGTGCGGCGAGTGGGAATTTACCGAAAACCTGATCAGTTACTTTTCGCCCTACGTGCGTATCTGTAAAGGCACGTGCACTTCGGCGCGCACGGATATCCTCGCAGGTGCGGCGGCCCTCATCTCCCACTACAACGGCACAGACAGAGCGAGCCACATCAAGAGCAAGATCACAGATATGATGATCTCTTCGGAGATAGGCTGGGGCTGCGCTCTGGCGTCCGTTTCAAAGTCCGTAATGCACGAGAGCGGCATTCCCATCCCGGACACGTCCATCTCGAACGCCGGCCTTTACAACTCCCGCCTGAAGTTCATCGAGTTTCTGGGCACCCTTCAGGAGATTGCCGGAGGCATCGTCACTACAATGCCTGCCGAGTCGGAATACTTAAACGAGGAATCGAGGGCATACATCGACAAATATCTGAAAGGAAGAAAGGATGTTCCCACCAAGGACCGTCTCAAACTCCTTTACTTCATCCAGGATCTGACGGCGTCGCGGTTCGGGGGATACCTGACGGCAAGCGCCATCTGCGCGGGCGGGACGCCGGAGACCAACCGCGTGGAAGTTTTCCGGAGCTACAACCTTCTCGATCAAATCAAGAACGTAAAGGAATTGTGCAACATAAAATGAGGTGAAGAGCACCAATGCTGGATTCCGCCGCAGTCTATCCTCGAATTTTTTAATCGGGGGCGGGAATGACAGGGTGGGGCAATAAAAAAGAGGTCATGCACCTGACGTGCATGACCTCTTTTTTACTGATTTCATTACTGGTGTTATTTTTCAATCGTGTATTCTACGGCGGCCTCAACCCTCCTGTTTTTCTGTCTTCCTTCCTTGGTTG
>DATJBN010000223.1:0-8969 GCA_035515335.1 Syntrophales bacterium
CGAGGTCGTTAGAAAATTTCCCCAAGATATAATCAAAAAGCAAAATCGTTCCTCCTCATTTTTTATCGATCAATGATGGCGATATTTTGCAACTCTATCGCGAAGATATCTTGTATACAGTATTTCGCTATCCTAATCAACGACTTTTTGAAAAAGTTATTGCATTTTAAGGAACGCTGTAATACAAATTTTTTACACAAAATCACAACAAAAAAGGAATATCTTATGCTCGACTTGATGCGAAAACACGCCAAGAACTGGCTCGTCAAAATTCTGCTCGCTATGGTCATCATCGTCTTTATCTTCTATTTCGGCTCCACGCGGTGGAGGCAAAAGGCGGAGGCCATCGCCACGATCGACGGCAAGGTCATCCCATATGCGGAATTCCATAAGAAATACCAGAATCTCCTCGAAGCCTACCGGCAGCAGTACAAAGGACAGCTGACGGATGAACTGTTAAAGAGCCTCAATCTCAAGCAGCAGGCCTATGACAGCATAATCAATGAGGCTATTATCATGCAGAAAGCGAAGGACATGGGGATCGAGGTTTCGGAGGAAGAGGTCAAGGGCTCGATCCTTTCCTCGCCCGCTTTTCAGAGAAACGGCATGTTTGACGAGAGACTGTATAATTACGTCCTCCGTCAGAACAAGATGACGCCGGCCGATTTTGAGGACGGCCAGAGGATGTTGATCGCAACCGTGAAACTGGAAAACCTCATTCAAAGTGCAGTCAAGGTCTCGGATAAAGAGGTGTTGGATTTTTACCGCCTCCAAAACGAGAAGATCAACGTGAACTATCTTAGTCTGTCGCCAAAGAGTTATGTGCAGAAGGTGCATCCTTCCCGGGCTGAACTGGAGGCCTTCCTCAGGGATCACGAGAATGCCTTTGGCATCCCGGAAGAAATACAGGTTAAATTTATCTCGTTTCCCGGCCGCAATTACCTGTCATCAGTCACTGTGCCCGATGCGGAAGCCGCGGATTATTACGAGCGCAATAAGGATAAGTTCATGAGAAAGGGAAAGGGGAAGGTGTCTCCCCTTGCAGAAGTCAAGGGCAAGATAGTTGATGAACTGAAACAGATACACGCGCTGCGCATTGCCGCATCGGAAGCCAAAAAGGCCCACGACGAGATTTACCAGAGAGAGAACTTCGATGAATACGCCGCAAAGAACGGACTCAAGGCCGCGACCACAAACTTCTTCAGCGTTAAGAATCAGCCCGCAGAATTCAAGCAGGCAGCAGATTTCGCTAGGGTTGCCTTCGGTCTCCAGAAGGATGAGATAGGCCCCGTCATCTCCGACGATAAGGCGTATTACGTTCTCAAACTCATAGCCAAAAGGGCGGCACACATGCCCACCTTGGGTGAAGTTGAAAAACAGGTCGAAAGTAAGTACGTGGAGGAAGCAGCCGAGAACATGTGCAAGAAGGACGCTGCTGATATCCTTGCGCGTTTAAGAAAGGGAGAGGACTTTACGAAGGTGGCCCGCGAAAGGGGTCTGAAGGTAGAGGAGACGGGACTATTCACGCCTGCTTCCGCCATACCGAAGCTGGGTCCCTCAAAGGACTTGAACAACGCCCTCATCCAGCTCTCCGAGAAGAGCCCCTATCCGGAAAGCGTCTACGACGTCAAAGGGAACTTCATCATAGTGAGGTTTAAGGAAAGAGGGAACATAGATCTAAAGGACTTCGAGTCCAAGAAGGCGGCATACGGCGGTCTCCTTCTCAGGATGAAGCGAGGCGAGGTAACCGCTTCGTGGATAGTGCAAAACAGAGAAGCGATGATCAAGGACGGACGGCTGAAATTCATAAAGGACGTGAAAGATATTTAGGCGAATTGATCATACGAACAGCGGCACGCGCCTGAACTCTCTTACGTCAACGAGCCCTCTGTCCGTTATCTTCAATTCGGGGATGACCGAAAGGGCAAGAAAGGAGAGGGCCATGAAGGGATCGGGGAGCGTGCACCCCAATCCTCTTGACGCCTTTTTCAGTTTCTCCCATCCATGAGCTACCTTCCCCAAAGGCTCGTAAGACATGAGTCCGGCTATCGGTAGCGGCAACTCGGCCGTGACCTCTCCGTCTCTGACTGCGGCGAGTCCGCCACCCATCTTCTCTACCGCCTTTGCCGCAACAAACATGTCACGGTCATTGCATCCCACGGTTATTAAATTGTGGGAGTCATGGGCAACCGTCGAGGCCAATGCGCCCTTCTTGAGTCCGAATCCTTCGACCATGCCGAGACCGATATTTCCGGTGCCGCGGTGGCGTTCGATAACGGCAATCTTGATCAGGTCCTGTGCAGCATCCGACATGACTGCTCCTCCTTCGAGAGGGGCCTTCCTGGTCACGCCCTTTGTGAGGATCTGACCCGGTATCAAGCCGATCACACGGATGAATTCTCCTCTTTTTGGAATCACGAATGATCCAGGATCGAAGGCTCTGATGTTCATCTGAGATGGACATTCCGCAAGCACAGGTTGCGGTAATTGTGCCGTTAGCACTCCCTTATCATAGACTACGCTTCCGTTCTTGATGACGGTTTTTACTTCAAGAGGTTTTAAGGAAGAGAGTACCGCGATATCGGCCGTGTAGCCCGGAGCCACCGCACCGAGATTCGCAAGACCAAAGTAGAGGGCCGTGCTGTGGGTGACCATGACTATGGCCAACAGGGGGTCGATGCCTTCGCCTGTCGCGAGATCTATAAGATAGTTGAGGTGGCCCCTGTGGAGGAGGTCGTGAGGATGGATATCATCCGTAACGAGCGAACACCGTGTGACAGTGGCAGGGGAGACGATGGGGATAAGGGTACGCAGATTCTTTGCCTGGGTTCCTTCGCGAATCATGACGTGCATGCCGAGCCTGAGCTTTTCCAGCGCTTCGGAAAGAGCAGTGCACTCGTGATCGGACAGGAGTCCCGCTGTGATGTAGGCATTCAGCTCTTTGCCCGAAAGCAGCGGCGCATGGCCGTCTTTTATCATGTCTGGGAAGGCAGCGATCTTTTCCAGCACGCCGTCTTCACCAGCAACTACGCCGGGGTAATTCATCATCTCTGCCAGCCCGAGGATGCGGTCTTCGCCCTTCATGGATTTTAGGTCATCCGCGGTGAGAACTGCTCCGGATGATTCCAGGGGGCTCGCCGGGACACAGGAAGGGAGCGTGATGTAGAAGTCTACCGGGAGTCCCTGCGAGCTTTCGATTATGTAGCGAATGCCCTTTCGTCCCATGACGTTCGCAATCTCATGCGGGTCCGCAATAACAGCGGTTGTTCCATAGGGAAGGAGGGCCTTAGCGAGCTCCGGAACCGAAAGCATGGTACTCTCTGTGTGAAGATGGCCGTCGATGAATCCCGGGGAGATATAGTCTCCCCTTGCGTCGATACAACTTTTCCCTTCGTATGAACCTATGCCAACGATCGTACCGTCATAGATTGCCACATCCGCCTCGATTAGCTCGTGCGTGAAGACATTTACCACCCTGCCGCCTTTCAGGACGAGGTCAGGCGCGATCCCGCCCCGAGCCGCCCCTATACGATTCAGGAGCATATCCTTCGTGTAATCCCGCCTTTTCATGATTTTATGTCCCCATTGAACTCCATGTAGAAACGGTAGAATGCCGCAACAACCAGCGCATGGGAAATCGTTCCCTCCCGGATGAGACGCGGGATATCTGAAAGCTGCCGGAGCACCACTTCAATATCCTCCCGCTCGTCCTGGATCAGCTCTCCCTCGTGAAAGACATCCGAAGCTAGAAACGTATGGCAGATATTGTTCTGGATGGCGGGATTGGGGTGAACCGTCCCGAGGGAAATCAGTTTGCTTTCTCGATAACCTGTTTCTTCCCGGAGTTCGCGTCGTGCCGCGTGCTCCGGTGAGTCCGTCGGTTCCACCAACCCTCCCGGTATCTCCAGCGTCATATCGCGGATGCCGAAGCGGTATTGACGTATCAGCACGACCTCTCCCGCTGATGTAAGCGGTATGATATTGACCCACGAAGGCGACTCCAGCACGTAAAAGTCGTGCGTCTCCTCCGTGCGCGGTGAACGGGCGCGATCACGTCGCAGATTGAAGACCCGGTAGGATTTATCCACGTGACTTGAAACGATCGTCCAGGGTTTAAGACGCATAATGGACCTCGAAGATATTATTTGGATTGCAGAGGTTATTTTTTGGAGTGTACAGGTCAAAGCTGTATAGCATGATGGCAGAGAAATTTGAAGAAAACAATTGTCCTGAAATGTAAATCAGAATGTCTTTACAAACGGCATTTTTCAATGCTAATTTATAATAGTTTTTAACCGCATTTATAACCTGCGACCACGAGGAGATGAAGATGAGTTTCATAAAGGTAAAGTTTACGGACGACATCGGAGATATCAGTTCCGAATTGAGGAAGAGCATTGATGAGATGTTTTCGCTCGTCAATTCAACCTTTACCGTGTTTCAGAACGTGTGGAGACCCTGGGTGGATATCTATGAATCCCCGGATGAAATCATGATCGTAATCGACGTCGCGGGAGTGAAAAGCGAGGACCTGTACGTTGAGGTTCATCGCAGGGTGCTCCGAATCTACGGCAGACGCGAGAAGCCGACTCCAAGGAATGCGAGATATCATCTTGCCGAAATACCCTACGGATATTTTGAACGGAACCTCTCTCTGCCGCTCCTTATCGATACCGAATCGGTTACGGCGACGTACGCGGACGGTCTCCTCCAAGTACTTATGGCAAAGCTGCCCACTAACAGAATTCGCAGGATACCGGTTGAAGGAGACTGAGAGCAAGGATACATCGAGCGGACAGATCTCAATCGGAAATTACAATTTGGAGGTCTCATGGCGGAAGAGAAATCATCCGAGGAATTGAAGGTCCTAAATATTCCGGATATATTGCCTATCATACCGTTGTTCAACGTGGTCGTATTTCCCAATATGGTATTTCCCCTCGAAGTCCACGGCGAGCAGACCATCTCCCTGGTCGATGAGGCGATGGCTTCCGACCGCATCGTGGGACTTGTCATGTCAAAGAAGGCGCTTTCAGAGGTTAAGGACAAATCCGAGGATCTCTACAGTATAGGGACGTGTGTCGTAATCGTGAAAATGGCGAAGACGGGCGAGTACGGGGCGACTCTCCTTGTCCAGGGGGTAAGCAGGTTCAGGATCGTGGAGTTCATCATGGACAAGCTATACCTGCGGGCGCGTGTGGAGGTCATCGAAGAAGTGGCGGAGAAGGATATAGAGATAGAGGCCCTGATGGTGAATCTCAACGGACTCTTTGACAGGATGGTGAAATTGTCGCCTGTCCTGCCCCAGGAATTCGGTGCCATGGCCAAGGCGATCACCTCTGCCAGCGTCCTTGCAGATGTGATTGCGTCCATCATAAATTCCGTTCCTTCCGAAAAGCAGAAGATACTGGAAATCATAAATGTGAAGGATCGGTTGAAGGAAGTTACGAGGCTGATCAGCCATCAACTCGAAGTGCTCGAGCTGGGCAACAAGATACAGTCTCAGGTGAAGGACGATATAGACAAGAGCCAGCGCGAATACTACCTCCGCCAGCAGCTCAAGGCTATAAAGCAGGAGCTGGGAGAAACGGATGAGGGCGGCGTTGAGGTCGGTGAATACCGGGCCAAGATCGATAAAAAGAATCTTCCCGAAGAAGCAAAAAAAGAAGCAGAGAGGGAACTCGACAGGCTTTCCCGCATGCATCCCTCGTCCGCAGAATACACAGTCGCGGCAACCTACTTAGACTGGATAACTGCACTTCCCTGGTCTGACAGCACCGAAGACAATCTTGACATAAAGAAGGCCCGAAAGATCCTCGACGATGAACATTTCGGTCTCGACAAGGCCAAGAAACGCATCATAGAGTATCTTGCCGTGCGCAAGCTCAAACCTGATTCAAAGGGACCGATCCTGTGCCTTGTCGGACCTCCAGGCACGGGAAAGACGTCCCTAGCCCTTTCGATAGCGCACGCCCTGGGCCGCAAATTCGTACGCATAGCGCTGGGCGGCGTGCGGGACGAGGCGGAGATCCGCGGTCATCGCCGCACGTATGTAGGGGCCTTGCCGGGACGGATAATTCAGGGCATGAGAAGGGCGGAATCGAATAATCCTGTGTTCGTCCTTGATGAGATAGACAAAGTCGGCAGCGATTTTCGGGGTGATCCGTCATCGGCGCTTCTCGAGGTCCTCGATCCGGAGCAGAATTACTCTTTCATGGACCACTACCTCGACGTGCCCTTCGATCTGTCTCACGTAATGTTCATCACTACCGCGAACATTCTTGATACGATTCCTCCAGCACTCCGGGACAGGATGGAGGTAATCGAACTGCCAGGTTACACACTCGACGAGAAGATAAAGATCGCCGAGCGCTATCTCATTCCGAGACAGACTGCCGCCAACGGCATCACCGATGAGCAGATCAGTTTCACAAAGGCCGCGATCGATCTAATCATATCGGGCTACACACGGGAGGCGGGTCTCAGAAATCTGGAAAGAGAGATCGGGACAATCTGCCGGGGCGTCGCGAGCATGATTGCAGCAGGAGAATCAGCGAAGGCATCTATCACCGTTAAGGATTTGAACAAGTATCTGGGGCCCGTACGCATAATGCCTGAGGTCAGCGCGAGGACGTCGAAGCCCGGAGTTGCGACCGGCCTTGCATGGACGCCTACAGGCGGTGACATCCTCTTCGTTGAGGCCACGGCAATGAAAGGCAAGAAGGGCCTCACGTTGACCGGTCAGCTGGGAGACGTCATGAAGGAATCCGCAACGGCGGCGCTCAGCTTCATTCGTGCAAATGCCGGTGACCTTGGCATCTCTGTAGATTTCTTTGAGGAGAACGACATTCACATACATGTGCCTGCGGGAGCAATTCCCAAGGACGGGCCGTCGGCCGGGGTCACGATGCTTACGGCGCTCGCCTCGCTTCTTACCGGCAAGACGGTCAAGAAAGATCTTGCCATGACGGGGGAGATTACCCTGCGAGGACTCGTGCTGCCTGTGGGCGGCATAAAGGAGAAGGTGCTGGCCGCGCACCGTGCGGGGATCAAGACCCTGATACTGCCTAAATGGAACAAAAAGGATCTGGTGGACGTTCCGGCGAAGGTACAGAAGGACATAGAATTTTACTTCGTTGACGACATGCTCGAGGTTCTCAAGATTGCCCTCGAAAAGTGACGTACCCGCGGCGTGAGCAAGCGACTATTCGCTATTCCTTCTGCAGCAGGTAGAGGTGAGATATGCCGCCCATGATGGCGCTCGACCGGACAATCCTGAAGCCATGCCTTTTCATCATGTCTTCCAGCACACCCGGGACTGGAAAACCGGCGATAGAATCCCTCAAATACTTGTATGTGTCGTAGTCGCCGGAGAGCAGGCCGCCAACCATCGGCACCACGTATTTCAGGTACACCGTATACATCAGTCTGAAGAACAAGCATTCCGGCAGGGAAAACTCGAGGACGGAGAAGCGGCCGCCCGTGTTCAAGACCCGGTTTATCTCCGTCAGAAATATATTCAGATTATTCATATTCCTGATTCCGAAGGCAACCATCGCCCTTCCGAATGTATTGTCACGGAAGGGCATCAAAAGCGCGTCACCTTGGACGACAGAGTATAGTCCGGTGAATCCCTGCGTCCCGGCCCTGGAAGAAGCGTGCAATAGCATCTGCCGTGAGAGATCGATGCCTACGACCTTCCCGCCCCCGCGTGCCGCCGGCACAGCCATTTTGCCCGTGCCGGTGGCGACGTCGAGGACTATATCCCCGTCAGTGATCGCGAGCGCATCTACCGCCTTTTTCCTCCACAACATATCGAGCGACAAGGACAGAACTGTGTTTACCACGTCATAGGTCGGCGCAATTCTATCGAACATTCTGCCTATGACGGAAGGCCTCTTATCCATTACTGCTCCCGATCCACTTCACGCATACACATTTCTTGTCTCTTTGGTTCCTATACAAATTTAATTTGCATGGTTGCAACAGAAAAATCTCCCTGCCGGCTCCGAATTCCGCGCTGATGAGGAATTATATCCGGAGCGGCTGGCGGCAGAAAAAAGACCGCGGCGGAGATCATTTCTGGCTGGGAAGCACGCCATGTACGGCATGGGTAGTATTAGCCTACCACTATACGCATATTAAACTATCATTGAAATACCCCATTTATGCTTTAATATACGATTCAAGACACAATTCATTGACGGCAGGGTTACGTAAGTAACGTAACAGGATCGAGAGCTCAAAAAAACAGGGTGGGTCCAAAAATTTCTTAACCAAAGTGAAGGAGGAAGGTATGCGAAAGTTGGCAATAGGGATTGTAGTTGTTGTAGCACTCAGTATGATGTTTGTACCAGTTGTGTTTGCTCAGCAGTCGGCCGGCGCGCCAGTGAAGACCGGTGCATGGACTCTTGGGGTTCCTTCATCCGTTTCGGTTGATTCAGGTTTTACGGGACGCGAGGCCATCGTGGTTGAGTCCGGCAAGGTAGTGAAGATGGAGAACATGCCGGGGGTAAAAGACGGTCTGCAGATGAAATTCAAGACGGAACAGGGCAATCAGTACACCGTCTTTATGGGTCCCAAGTGGTTCGTCAACAACCAGAAGCTGAAATTCGCGCCCGGTGACAGCGTTATGGTGAGGGGCAAGAAATTCGGTGCCACTATCATAGCAACGGAGATCAGCAAGGGCGATTGGACCATGAAGCTTCGTAATGAAGAAGACGGACAGCCGAGCTGGGAATGCTGCTTCCCCGGCAAGGTCAAAATGCAGTGATAACCGGCGACCCACCCAATTTTTTTGGCCGGTTTGGACGTTGACCCATTATGAAGTATGAAGCGTGGTCTGGTATTACGTGGAGGATTTTCGCTTCCCTTCTGTGAAACTCGCGCGGCGAGTCAAGCGGTTCTTGTGATTGATTTTTGAAAGTCCAGAAGGGCTGTTGATGCGAGGGTTTGATCTCCGGTTCTTT
>DATJBN010000224.1:0-14240 GCA_035515335.1 Syntrophales bacterium
CGTCAGGCATGTCCCGTTATCCTCCCGTGCAGCTTGCCGTCCATAGAATAATCTGGCCTCACCCTGAGCACGCAATTTATCAGCGGAGACTTACCCTGCTCGATGACTACAGGTATGTAGTTGTCGGATAATCCGGTAAGAAGTCCGGTTTGTCTATCCTTCTTATCTTCAGCGAGAACCGGAAGTTCCTTCCCTATCATTTTTTCAGCGAATGCAGTCCTCTTCTCCTGCCCCAGCTTCCTCAGAATCTCACACCTTCGCTTCTTGACTGCCTCGTTCACCTTTCCGGGGAGGCGTGATGCGACAGTTCCGGGGCGTTCGGAATAGGGGAACACATGAAGGTAAGCTACAGGGAGCTCAGCGATCAGGCTCACCGTATTTTGAAACTCGGTCTCACCTTCACCGGGGAACCCCGCCATCACATCGATGCCGACAGCGATATCGGGTACGGCCTCCTTTATTCCATGGACGCGATTTCTGAAGAAGGCTCGGTCGTAATTCCTTCCCATGGCTGAAAGTATTCCGTCATCTCCGCTCTGAAGCGGAATGTGGAGATGTCTGCACATACCCGTTCCCAGGCTTATGATCCCGATCATATCGTCAGATATTTCCGTTATCTCTATGGAACTAAGGCGGATCCTGTCTACCGTCTTATCCCTCTCCACTGTTTTCAGTATCTCATAGAGCTTCGAGGGTGGTGCAAGGTCCTGGCCATAAGCGCCCAAATGGATGCCTGTGAGGACTATCTCTTTGTAGCCACATCCGGCAAGCATCTTGATTCTCTCCGTAACGTCAGCTTCCCCGAGGCTTCTGCTTGGTCCTCTCGCGTAAGGAACGATGCAGTAACTACAGAAGCTGTCGCAGCCGTCCTGAATCTTAAGAAACGCCCGTGTATGGCCGGTAAACTTTGACGGTCTGGGCCCGGAGAATTTGCTGCCCTTGGCAATATCGCTGACAAATATCTGCGCGCCTATTTCCGGCCAGTCTTCGATGAACCGGCGCATCATTTCTTTTTCTGCATTGCCGACAACCAGTGTCACACCGGGAATCTCGGCAAGCAAGTGCGGAGCAACCTGTGCGTAACACCCCGTGACTATTATGCGCGCATCAGGGTTTGCCCTCTGTGCCCGTCTGATGAGGTTTCTCGACTGGTAGTCCGTCCGTGCAGTTACAGTACAGGTGTTGATCACGTAGCAGTCCGCCTTTGCATTGAAGGGCACGGATATGCATTTGCTCTTGTCCATCATCTCTATTATGCCCGCGGATTCGTACTGATTGACCTTGCATCCCAAGGTGGCTAAGGCAACTTTAATCATTGGCGCCTCATCTCATACAGAATAGTTGAATCCGGCAGCGAGCAAATGGGGAACATAATTATTCTTTAAGGATTGGAGGTTCTCCGCAGACTGCTGCCGAGAATCCCCAATTTAAGTCGGCGGCCATCATTTGTCAAGGCTAAAGGATTACTGGATTTTTGTCGATAAATAAAGTATGATCAATGCATGTTCATGACTGAGGTTCTGCTATGGATGGCATTATAGATTATCTACGGGCCCATCAATTCACCGCAGGGTTGTGCATCTTTGCTGCCATTCTGATCATGTTTTTTCTTTTCAAGAGACTCATCAAGATTTTCGTCCTCTTAATCTTATGCATTATAGTCTTTGCCGGTTATGTATATTTCAAGGAGTCGGGCAAGATGCCGAAGAGCATAAGCGATGCCCTGCAAAAGGCCAAGACAGAAACGCGCAACATCGTGGAAAAGGGCAGGGGAGTGTACGAGACGGGAAAGTCCGTATTCGACCAGAGGAAACCGGTGACAGATTTCATTGACAAGATTACCGAGCAGGATAAAGAGGCCTGGAAGAAGAAAAAGCCCTCGCCTGATGAATCCCTTCCCATCGGGGTTGTGCGTGATAGTTACGGCAGCAAGCCGAAAGAAGAGAAAGAGAAAACTCCCTCAGAATAGATTGACTTCCATTGCCCGCGAGGGACAGGCCAGCACGCAAAATTCACAGCCATTGCATCTTTCCGGATCGAAGACAACCTTCATGGATTCTTTTTCCATAGAGAGGGCGTCGGTTGGACAGAAGGCGGTGCATGCGCCGCAATGCACGCATTTATCTATATTCTGGCTCACATTTTTTGAAACGGGTTCAACTTTAAGTCCTTTTTCTTTCAAAAAACGAATGCCCTGATCAAAATTTTCCCTTGAGCCGGTAAGTTCAACTACAATAACCCCTTCCCTCCGCGGCAATATCTGGGCCTTGAGAATATTGAATTCAAGGTCATGCTTCTTGACAAGCTGGCAGATGATCGGCTGGTCTACATTCTCGGCAACATACCGGATCACCACTTTTTTTGAATACATTTTTTCTATCTCTAAACCTCCGCAATGAAAAAGATGTTAAGCAAATGCCGGAGTATTGTCAAGGATTAGTTGGTACAGGCTTCCTCAGGAATCTTGTTTTCCGCCGGCTTCGAGAAGGGCGTCCCAGTCCATCAGGCTAAAAGTCTTATGAAGAGAATGATCATCATCGACAAGATGATGATCGAGGTTTGTAAAAACTCTTCGGGCGATCTTTTCAACCTCCCCTGGGGACACGACATCATCGTCCCTGCCGTGAAAGATGACAACAGGTACGCTCGTTTTCTTCTCGAGGTACGGCTCAAATTCAACTATGTTTAGAGCGGGCGCGAGTAGAATGAGCTTTTCTACCCTGTCCTGGCTATTGAGTGCATAAACGGCAGCCATGAGCCCGCCATAGCTTGAGCCAACAAGTATCAGAGGCGTCTTGCCGGAGAGTATCCTCTTTAATTTTTCCATCCTGTCTTTGAAAGGACCGACGAAATCTTCAACGATCGTGTCAGGATATTTATTCCTGAAGAACAGGCCCTTTGTTCCCATGCCTGAGCTGTCGAGCCCGTGAATGAATACTCTTCTCGGCTTCATGACTTTTCCTCTATCTCTCATTTTTCTTCAGAAAGACTAAAGCGCAAACACCATCGAGACCTCGATTGCGCTTTTGAATTGATTTGAATATGTCAGTATGTTAGAAATTTCGCAAGAGGAGATTCTTACATGTCTGTTGTCGTTCCCTTCAAGGCCTTAAGGCCTCACAAGCAATTCGTAAGCGCGGTTGCCTCCTATCCATACGACGTGGTGAGTGTGGAAGAGGCAAGAGAGATCGTTAAGGGCAATCAGCTCAATTTCCTGCACGTGGAGAAATCGGAGATCGACCTGCCATCGGGAGGGGAGGCAGATGACGAGCGTGCATATGAGCTCGCAAAACTGAATCTTGATAACCTGATTGCCACCGACGTCCTGTTTCAGGATAAGAAGAGCTGTTTTTATGTGTACAAACAGAGGTCGGGTTCTCACGAGCAGCATGGTATTGTTGCCGGGATCAGCCTTGCGGAGTATGAATCCGGCGCTATCAAGAAGCACGAGCTCACCAAGGCGGATAAGGAGCTTGACCGGACCAAACACGTGATGGCGGTTGACGCCCAGACGGGGCCGGTCTTTGTCACTTACCGGGCGAGCAGCGTCATCGATCGCATAGTGGAAAAGCTCGTCAGGAGGGACCCTGAATACGACTTTGTCACCGATGACGGAATCTCGCACATGGTATGGGTTGTCGATGATGACGGCGACATCGCGGCCCTAAAAAGCGCCTTTGCGAAGGTCAATGCACTTTACATAGCCGACGGTCACCACCGGGCTGCCGCTGCTGCCGCCGTGAGAAGGATCAAGAGGGAGTCAAATCTTGGAGGTGCTGACGCGGCACACGAATACGTCATGGCTGTCCTGTTTCCCCATAATCAGCTGAAGATCATGAGCTACAATCGGGCCGTCAGGGATCTCTACGGCTCCGACGAATCGGGATTCCTGAGCCGGGTGAGCGGACAGTTCTTCGTGTCAGCCAATTTTCAGGAGAAGTCGCCCGCCCGTAGTCATGAAATCGGCATGTATCTCAGGGGGCGATGGTACAAGCTTAAAGTTAAGGAAGAGAGCTATGACGCAGACGACCCGATTAAGAGCCTTGATGTCTCGATTCTTCAGGATAAATTGCTTCGGCCTATCCTGGGTATAGAAAACCCCAGAACGGATGAGAGAATAGAATATATAGGCGGTATAAGAGGGGTGCAGGAACTGGAGCGGCTGGTTGATTCCGGCAGCTTCGCTGCTTCTTTTTCCCTGTATCCTACGGTTATGGCACAACTCATGGCTGTTGCGGATGCCGGCAAGATCATGCCTCCCAAATCCACCTGGTTTGAGCCGAAGCTCCGCAGCGGTATCTTCGTTCGCCTCCTGAATTCAAGATGAAGAAGGCTGCCCGCGCCTCACTGCTCATAAGAGACGGAGAAACCGTCGATCACGTCCTGGGCGGTCGGCTCACGATCTTCCAGAAAAAACGAGGATACAGATTTTCTCTCGATGCACTTCTCCTTGCTCATTTTGTCAAGGTGAAAAAAGGGGAGACAGTGATCGACCTGGGAACGGGGAGCGGGGTGATCGCCTTGATCGTGGCGCTGAGAAAGGAATGTCGCGAGATAGCGGGCGTTGATATTCAGAAAGACCTCGTCGACATGGCGAAAAGAACCGTCTCGCTGAATAATCTCGACGACAGGGTCGCTATCCGTCACGGAGACATCAGGAGGATCGAAACTCTCTTCAAGCGGCACACCTTTGACGTTGCAGTCTTTAACCCTCCTTACAGAAGGTTGCGTTCGGGAAGAATAAATCCGGATGCCGAGAAGTCAATTGCAAGGCACGAAGTGAAGGGCGCGTTGAAGGATTTTCTGAAAGCTGCAGCGTATGTCCTTGCGAGTTCGGGGCGGGTCTATGTTATATACCCAGCCACACGTATGGTCGAGCTTCTCTCTTCCATGAGAGCGGGGGGCATGGAACCGAAGAGGCTACAGATCGTGCACTCGAAAAGCGGATCACGCGGTGAATTTGCGCTGGTCGAAGGGGTGAAGAACGGTAGGGAACAGCTGGACGTTCTGCCGCCCCTCGTTCTCTATTCGGAAAAAGACCAGTACACGGAGGCAATGAACGCCCTCTTCAGGGAGCTTTCCGGCGTGAAGAAATCCGCCGCCGGATGATATTCTTCGTCATTACCCTTCTCAATATTTCCTTCAATTCAGGGTCTGTAACGGAAGAGATGCTTTTCTCGATCATTTTTTTATCCTTTTCTTTCAGAGGATAAGACTCCGGAGACAGGGATATCTTATAGGAGTCCGTAAGTGCGGCAGGCGAGATATCGCCGATGGAAAAATGAACGTCTTTCACCAACTCCTTTCCGAACAGTGTGTTGAGCTTTTCTATAATCTCCTCTTTGAGGATATGAAGCTGCTGCATCCATGCGGGGGACGAGGCCTTCACGAAGAGCGTATTTCTCCTGAGCTTGTCGGGGCGGGTCTGGGCCGAGATCCTCTGTCCCACCGCCTTCCGCCATACCTCCAGCAAACGCTCGTGCTCCGCATCAAAACCGATATTATGCTTCTTCAGTATGCCCGGCAGCACACTCCCGAGTTTCTGCAGATTCGCCTGCCTTTCCCTCTTTCGTCCCATCTGTGATTCCCAAACCTATGTCTGCAGAATCTTTTTCAACTCACCGGCGAAGATTTCATATGTCGTCTTGCCAAAGAGAACAAAACGAATGAACTCGATATCTTTGTGCTCTCGCAGATAATCGATGACCGTCGTAAGCGCGATGCGTGCTGCTTCATCAACCGGGTAGCCGTAAACGCCGGTGCTGATCGCCGGGAAGGCCACGCTCCTCAGTTTTTTTGCCGACGCGAGTTTGAGGCTTTCAATATGGCAACTTTTCAGAAGTGCCGCCTCTCCTTTTTTGCCGCCCTGGTATACCGGGCCTACAGTATGTATCACGTATTTCGCCTTGAGGCTGCCCGCAGTGGTGATAACCGCCTGACCGGTCGGGCATCCTCCGATCTTCCGGCATTCCTGCATGATCGTTGGTCCGCCCGCCCGGTGTATCGCACCGTCAACGCCTCCGCCTCCCGCCAACCTCGAGTTAGCCGCATTGACGATCGCATCAGTTTCTTCTTTTGTTATGTCTCCCTCAGCGAGGGACAAGGTCGACCCGTTTATCTTCACTTCCATGGTTCAACTCCTTTCGGTTACCGGGGCTCCCTCCCCATAGACGAGCATCCTGTATGCCTTTTCGATCCTGCTCCAGTTCTCTTCCCTATCCATTGACCAGTAACGCCCTATCACTGATGCCACTTTTCCAAAACCCAGTTTGCCGCATTTTTCTTCCACCATAGCTATATACTTTGCCCCGCTCTCCAGCATCTCTCCTCGTCTGCCCAGCATGGCGTGGATGAAGACGTCTTTGACGCCTTCCTGCTTTGCGAGGTCCAAGAGGGCGATGAGATGCTCTATCGACCCGTGAGAACTGAAAAACGAAACGATACCCATGAGGTGCAGGGCGCTGCCGCTTTCTTTCGCAGTGCGCATCACATCAAGAAAGGCCTCGTTGCGGAAGAATGACCCGTCGGCAATCGACTGATCTATCCTCACCTTGTCGGATAGTATCCTCCTTCCCGCGCCGATATGAAGGTGGCCGGCCTCAGAATTTCCTACCGTTCCTTGGGAAAGACCGACGGCTTCACCTGAGGCTGTGAGCTGCGTATGCGGGTGCGTTTTTTTCAGCCTGTCCATCGAAGGAGTACCGGCCTTTGCAATGAGATTGCCCTCGCCGTCATCCCTTTCGCCCCAACCGTCGAGGATGAGAAGAAGAACGCGTTTTGATGTCTTGCCCTGTGCATCGGCACGATGTCCGGCGCCATTATCTATCAACGAGCGCCCTGTCATAAAAGGCGATTTCGGAATGCCCATGAGATCGAGGACTGTAGGGGCGATATCTGCCAGCTCCCCCCCCTCCCGGAGAGTGAGTTTACGGTCACTGCCGGCAAGAATAAAAGGCACGGGGCTGTCGGTGTGTCCTGTGTCTATGGTGCCGTCCGGATACAACCATCTCTCAACGGTGCCGTGGTCCGAACTCACGATCACGGCCACCCCTTCTCTTATTGCCGCATCGACAATGAGACCCGTGCAGATATCCACGGCCTCAACGGCCTTGAGGATCGCTGCCTGATTGTCGATGTGGCCTACAACGTCCACATTTGGGAAGTTGACAAAAATAAAACTGCAAGAGGGATCGCAGATCTTTTCCTTGGCTTTCTCCGTAACAACATGGATGGACATCTCCGGGGCCTTATCAAAGAGAATGATGTCTCTTCTCGAGGGAACGATTATTCTCTCTTCGCCAGGCAGTAAGTCGGCTTTTTTCCCGTTGAGAAAGAACCCGACGTGGCTAGCCTTCTCGGATTCGGTAACCTTCGCCTGCTTCAGGTTGCGCCTTGCGATGATTTCGCTCAACGTGTCTGGAATCGTCTCTTCCGGCGGAAATGCGACACGCACAGGCAAGCCTTTTTGATACTCTATCATGGTACAGAGCTTGAGGCGAAGATTACTTTCTACGGGAAATTTACCAAACGCGGTGTCCGTGAGACTCTGCGTTAGTTCAATTTCTCTTTCTCCCCGGATGTTGTAGTATATTACAGCATCACCATTCTTCAATCTCCCCACAGGCAGGCCTCTCCGATCGACAAGGACAAAAGGGGGGAAGGTCTCATCCTCCTTGCCGTTCCTGTACGCACCTCTTATGGCAGTCGACATTGCGGAGTGAATATTTGGCACAGATATCCTCTCTTTAAAGTGTATTGCTCCCGGAAATTCGGTGTGCGCTGTGTCTCGGGAGGCCGCACGCGCTCGTCTTCGAATTTTCTAGCCAAATATAGAAAAACTGTAAAGTGAAAGTTTTTGCAGCCTCGCAAAAGCCCTTTTATATTGAAAATTACGCGCCCTTGTGATATACTAAGTTAATTAAATCAATGGCAAATGTTCGCATGTTGAAGGTAAGCAGGGATAAGGATCCCGAGAATATTCTCCGTGAGGAGATGCAGCAGGAAAGGGCTCAGGTCCTCGGTCGTGCAGGGGAAAAGCTGGCAGCAGCAATCGCCAAAATGAGGGGAATCGAAGATACTATAGAAGAACGCCTGAAAAAATTTGAGCTGGATTCCAAGAGATATGAAGGAAAGGTGATCTCCGGCAAGTCCGCGTCGCTGAGGCACGAGTTTATAGGGGAAATCAATCGGGAAATCGGGAGATATAACCGCGCAAGGGAATACGCGAAACTGAGATATTATTACCTTATCGTTACGAGGGAGGCCATGGGCATGCGGCGCCATCACTGGGTTGAAGAGTTATACAGGATCCCTCCAAGGAAGGCACTGCTTCGGAATATATGATAGACCGTTACGCAAAATTAAGACAGCGGATGGTGGATGCCCAGATAAAGGCAAGGGGGATCAGAGATCCGCGGGTGCTTGCGGCCATGGCAAAGGTTCCACGGCATCTATTTGTCAATGAGGCCTTGAGGGACCAGGCGTACAATGACAGCCCTCTCCCCATAGATGGGGGTCAGACTATATCACAGCCTTATATCGTGGCCCTGATGACGGAAGCCTTGGAGCTTACGGTGAAGGACAAGGTGCTGGAAATCGGAACGGGGTCAGGTTATCAAACTGCAATTCTTGCAGAGTTGGCTGAGCATGTGTTTTCCATCGACCGCGTTGCTCCGCTCGCCAATGCAGCGAGAAAGCTCCTTGAATCTATGAATTATTTCAACGTCGCAATCAGGGTCGGCGATGGGACATACGGCTGGCGGGAAGAAGCTCCTTTCGATGCCATTATTGTGACTGCAGGCGCCCCCAACATCCCGAAATCATTTGTTGGCCAGCTTGCTGTGGGCGGGAGGCTTGTGATCCCCGTCGGCAGCCGTCACTCACAGGATCTCATCAGACTGACCAGATTGTCCGAAGACGTAAATGACGTTAAGAAAGAAGACCTGGGTGGATGCCGTTTTGTGGATCTCATAGGAGAATACGGCTGGTAGATTTCTAAGAGATTCGTGATATCCTGAAAAGCATATGAAGAGTAGTCTGTTTCTCCGCGGCAAAGTGGAATTACGGGTCCTGTGAGATTGAAAGTGAAACAACCGAACTGATATGTCCTGGCGTCTTATCATTATTCCCCTCCTTGTGGTAAATCTCTTTTGCTCATGTACGGGTCATTATACCAGACCGGTAGTGACGAAAGGCGTCTACTACCGGGTTAAGAGCGGGGATACCCTTTGGAGCATTGCAAATGCCTACAAGATAGATGTCCAGGATCTCGCAGAGGCAAATAATATCACGGATCCGAAACTAATAGTTGCCGACAGCGTTCTCTTCATCCCCGATGCGGATCAGATTATCGATGATGTAATGTCGGCAGTGAGCAGGATGGAGTCTGCCAAAAAGGCGGCTAGAAAAGAAGTATCAGTGTCAGAATCAAAGACACGGAAAACTGACAAGCAGGGCGATAGGGGAGCGGCAAGACTCGAAATGGGAGCGAAGGGCGATGCAGGAGGGGAACAAGAAGCAGCAGCTGCAATTGAAGATGCTAGGCCGATAACTGCAAAGGGCAGGCAGGAAGCCCCTGCGTCAGCTGGCAGAATTGCGAAAGAAGATATGGGACCCAAGGCAGAGGAAAAAGTAAAGGAGGGGGATGGTACTGCCGAATCCAAGATAAAGTTCGACAGGGACAGGTTTATCTGGCCGGTGAAAGGGAAAGTCCGCTCGAAATTTGGATTTCAACGTGATGGTACTTATTATAATTGGGTAACAATAGCAGGAAGGGAAGGCTCTCCGGTGCTCGCGGCAGCAGGCGGGACAGTAATATTTTCCAGTTCGTTGAAGGATTATGGAGAGACTATCATAATAAAGCATCAGGACAGTTATGCAACGGTTTATACTAATTTGAGAAACAGGATCGTGCAGGTTGATGACAGAGTCAAAAAGGGAAGCCGCATAGCCTTCCTGGGGAAAACGGATAAGAAAACGGAACCTTCCCTGAATTTTGAAATCCGCCATAAGAATAAGGCCCGGAACCCCCTCTTTTTCCTGCCGTGATTGTAACGCCGCATCAATGGGATGACGGATGGCTTCTGGTAAGAAAGATGCAAAGTAGAAATGACATAGAACAGGGACCTATAAGACCGCCCTCTGAGGCGACGAGCCTTCTCATTCGGGCAACGAGAAATTGTCCCTGGAACAAGTGTGCCTTTTGTCACACATACCGCAATACGAAATTTGAGTTGAGATCTGTAGACGAGATCAAGGAAGACATTCAAAGGGCAAGGGATGTAGCGGACGAGATAAGGGAACTCTCCTGGAAGCACGGCGAAGCGGGACGTCTCAGCAAAAGAACGGTTAATCTCATATACGATCGCGACGAAGCATACAGCGACACGGCACGTTCCATAGCTGCTTGGCTCTACTACGGAGGAGAATCCGTCTTTATCCAGGATGCCAATTCGATAATCATGAAAACAGATGACCTCGTGGAGGTACTCGCATTCATCAAGGATAAATTTCCATCCGTGAACAGAATCACCTCGTACTGCAGGTCAAAGACGGCGGCAAGGAAATCCGTGGAAGAATTTAAGAAGCTGAAAGAGGCAGGCCTTTCAAGGATTCACATAGGCATGGAAAGCGGAAGTGATGCGGTTCTGGCATTTATAAAAAAGGGAGTGACGGCGGCGGACCACATAAAGGGAGGGCGAAACATCGTGGAGGCGGGTATTTCCCTCTGCGAATATGTCATGCCGGGACTCGGAGGAGATAGGTGGTCCAAAGAGCACGCTGAGGAAACGGCAAACGTCATCAATCGGATAAACCCGGATTTCGTGAGATTGAGAACGCTTCACCCCGTTCCTGGGACCGACCTCTTTGACATGGTCGAGCGGGGAGATTTCGTTCCCATAGACGATGAGGAAATCTTGAGAGAGATAAGAAGGTTTATCGATTGCCTCACGGGCATTGAAACCTCTCTCGTAAGCGACCATATACTCAACCTCCTGGAAGAACTGAATGGAAAATTTCCCGAAGACAAAGAAAATCTTCTTGCTGTTATCGACAAATATTTTTCTCTGCCTCCGGACGAGAGGTTGATTTACAGGATAGGAAGAAGAATCGGAGCCTATAGAGGACTTGCAGACCTTTCCGATCAAGGCATGAAGGATAGGGTAAAGAGTATCATCGCGCAATACAGAGGCCAGAACCGCGATCAACTGGACAAAGATTTGTTAAAGATAATGCATAGATACATATAATCGCCTTTAGCCTTAAGTTGGCGGTTGTGTTTGACTTTTACCCATGAATGTGATATAAGAAATAGTTCCAAACTCATAAGCAGGTGAATTAAAATGTTTAAAGTAGGAGACTTGGCAGTCTACCCGGCGCAGGGCGTTGGGATTATCGAAGCTATTGAGAACAAAGAATATATGGGCAGCAAGCAGAAGTTCTACGTCATGAAGATCATGAGCAATGGCATGAAGATAATGATTCCCATCAAGGGCGCCGAGTCGATAGGCTTAAGAGAAGTGATCACCGCAAAAGAAATTCCCAAGGTATATGAAATACTGCGAAATAAAGATGTGACTATAGATAAGCAGACATGGAACAAGAGATACAAGGAATATCTGGACAAGATAAAGACGGGATCCGTCTTCGAGATTGCCCGGGTGCTCAGGGACCTTATCATTCTGAAGTCGGACAAGAACCTTTCGTTCGGCGAAAGAAAAATGATGGATACAGCGAAGAGTCTGCTGGTTAAAGAAATATCGATTGCAAGTAAGTCTGCAGAGACCAAGGTCGAACAGGATCTCAGGATGATCCTGACGGTACAATAAGATTTGGGGATAGGCTCTGCCGCATTTCCGGTCTTTCACTCTTTGAAAAATTATCACGCCAATAAAGCTGCGTTAAAAGTAATATACGAGAGAAAGGAGGTGAAAATATTGATCATAAAGATTCTTTTAATGGCTGCTTGTTCAATCAGTGGTTATTTTATTGCCTTTACCTATTATGGATTTCCCATTGCATTAATAGGATTACTTTCAGGATTCTTAATTGCCATTTGCGTTATTCGGGCCGAGCAGGCTATAAGGAAGGTCTCCTTAAGGGTTATTTTTGGCGGCGTCGTAGGCATGTTCATAGGGCTTTTCATAGCCTTCTTTCTGGCCTACGGTCTTAATTTTGTCGGTGTCACCTGGGAGAAGCAGCAAGTCGCTCCGTGGATATATGCGCTTCTTACCGGTATTATGGGCTATCTGGGACTGGTTCTTGGCTCAAAAAAGATCGAGGAATTCAGCTGGTTCGGCTTTGGCCAGGCAAAGGAAAGCGCCGACTACGGGATTCTTGATACCAGTGTGATCATCGACGGCAGGATTGCAGACATTTGTGACACGGGTTTCATCGAGGGCAACCTGCTAGTTCCCAGATTCGTGCTGGATGAGCTACAGTACATTGCCGATTCTTCGGATTCGATGAAGCGTTCCCGGGGCAGAAGGGGGCTCGATATATTGAACCGTATGCAGAGAAGCAGCGGGATCAATATCGAGGTTGTCGATCAGGATTTCCCGAAACTCAAGGGAGTGGATGCAAAGCTCATCGCCATGGCAAAGAAGATGAATGCGAGAATCATAACCAATGATTTTAACTTGAACAAGGTCGCCGAACTCCAGGGAATAAAGATACTGAATGTCAACGAGCTTGCCAACGCCTTAAAACCGGTAGTACTTCCCGGCGAGATAATGACGGTAAAGGTGATCAAGGAGGGCAAGGAACCCGGCCAGGGGGTCGCGTATCTCGACGATGGAACGATGATAATTGTCGATCATGCGCAGAAGCACCAGGGGTCAACCGTTGAAGTGGTGGTAACAAGTGTGCTGCAGACAACGGCAGGGAGAATGATATTCTCGGAGATGAAGGAGGTCGTAAGCGAAAAGAAGACCTACGGGTTTACTGCCAAACAATAGGCTGACATGTTAAAGCCCGGAGAATCAAAATCCGGGCTTTTTCTTTGCTGCCAATCGCTCTAGAAAATCGATATTGGGTGTCGGGCAGCCATATAAACAGTGAGACTCCGGATGAAGACAGTCGCTATTATCCCTGCGGCAGGTTCAAGCAAGAGGATGCAGAACGATATGGCGAAACAGTATCTCTTGCTCAACGACATTCCCGTGCTCGCTCATACCCTGGGCGTCTTTCAAAGGGCTAAGGGCATTGACGAGATATTCCTGATCGTTCCTGAGACCGATATTGAGTTTGTCCGCAAGGATATTGTTTTCAAGTGCGGTGCATCAAAGGTAAGCGCGGTTCTCGCCGGAGGCCAGGAAAGGCAGGATTCAGTGCGGAGCGGCATCAACGCCCTGCAAAGTCACCACCGCGTGGTCGTGATTCACGATGGCGTGAGACCCTTCATTTCGGAAGAACTGGTGCACAGGGCCATTCACGATGCATCCCGTTTCCGGGCGGTGACTGTCGGTGTGCCCGTTAAAGACACAGTAAAGACCGTTGACGGGGAGGGTTTAATTATGGAGACCCTTGACCGTGGCCGTCTATGGCTTACCCAGACGCCTCAGGCATTTGAAAGAACAGTTATACAAAAGGCTTATGAGGCGGCATACAGGGATAACTTCTACGGGACCGACGATGCCTCCCTTGTCGAAAGGATTGGCATTAAGGTTCTCATGATCCGCGGCTCCTACGATAATATCAAGATCACGACAAAGGATGACTTAGCGCTTGCGGAGGTTCTCGTAAAGAAACTCGGATAGGGAAAATCCGTCTACCGGAAGAAGGGTGAAATGAGAATAGGTTTTGGATACGACAGCCACAGGTTTGTTCCAGGAAGAAGGCTTGTTCTCGGTGGGGTGGACATCCCCCATGATAAGGGGCTTCTCGGCCATTCCGATGCCGATGTGCTCATCCACGCGATCTGCGACGCCATAATCGGCGCCATAGGTGACAGCGATATCGGCAGACATTTCCCCGATACAGACGCTCGGTATAAAGATATTTCGAGTCTAAAACTCTTGGGCCGGGTTTGCATCGGGGCCGGCGAAAAAGGCTTCGTGATAAACAACATAGATTCCACAATCATCCTGGAAAAACCGAGGCTGGCCGATTTCATCGGCGATATGCAACTGAACATCGCGAATATTGCGGGAATAGGAAGGGACAGGGTCAATGTCAAGGCAAAGACCAATGAAGGTATGGGATTCGTAGGCCGTGGAGAGGGAATCGCTGCGTTTGCTGTA
>DATJBN010000225.1:0-8488 GCA_035515335.1 Syntrophales bacterium
GTATCGCCATCTCGCCGAAAAATTCGCCTCTTTTGCGAATAGCAACTATCCTCTCCTGGCCTTCCGGGCTTAGCTGTATTACTTTCACCTTGCCGGAATAGACAAAATAGAGGTAATTGAGTGTATCCTCTTCGTGCAGGATGATCTGATTCTTCTTAAAGTGTTTCTCAACGACATCCTTCCTCAATTCGGCAAGTTCATTCTCCGAGAGACACGCCAAAAACGGGACCTTTCCGACTATGAAATCGAAGTTCGATTTCTTGTTCTTAATTTCTCTTCTCATGCGAGTTCGCTATCTATATTGAGACTCTGAGAATGGTGTATTAATGCGTTTGCGTTGTCTTCGCCTTTTCTTCGATGGTCTTTCTCATCTTCGGATCGTTGAACATTCTTTCCATGGCATCGGAGAGTACCCCATTGATCTCTTTTGCCAGCAATTCAGGAGAAAAAGAAACATCCTTCAGGGAATTGCTGCTTTCCACGCTGGCGCGATAAAATACTTTTTTCTCCGGGACATCGGCAAGGACAAACGTCAATCTGACTTTTGCCTTATAGGTCTTCACGGGAAATGATTCTTCACAGACGATTTCGAGGTCGTCGATGTTTCCACCGACCAATATCCTACCCCAATCCCGTTTGATCGTTTCCTCTCTCAAGTCCCATGAGTAAATATCTTTTGTGAGCTTATAGCCTGCCTTGAGAAGATAATCCCTGATTGTTGCGGTCACCTCCTGTGGCACCTTATTACGTCTGGGAGCAATGGGTACCGTGCCGCCTTCTAGCGTTTTGACCTTTCCCATATACAGGCTATCATCCACTTTCCGGACGTCGTTAAATGTGGCAACTGTAACAAGAAAATCCTGTAATTCTTTCTCCGGCTGGATAGACGTCCCGGATGGTTCATACTTCAAGTCGACGTGATACAGGGCAGGTGCACAACCACAAAGAAGAATCAGGAGGCATATCGGGAGAATTGCTCGAACAGTAAAACCTGGTAAACGGGTTTTTCTCTCCTTCCTCCATGGCACATGTTTATTATGAAAACAGTTCTTCGCTTCGGGATCGATCATGGTCACTCCTCAACTCTCGGACTCACAGATTTTGACGAACCGTTTCCTCGCCGCTATTAAGGCCTTAAGAATTTCAGCGCGGCAATGTTAGCACTCTTAACCGAGAAGTCCCATGCCCCGAATACCTCACGGTGCGGGCCGCTTGTGAGCACTGGCCATTGGGGCCTTTCGATGACGGTGACCTTGACTGCTTCTCTCGTCACCGGTACAGCACTCTTGGGAGCCATCGCGGCAACCTCTTTCTTAACCGCGGGCTTTGTAATCATTGGCTTCGTCTTTTTAACAGCCTTTTTTACCGCTGCTTTCTTCGGCGCGGCCTTTTTCAGTACCCTCTTAACCGCAAGTTTCTTTTTAGGTGTCTTTTTTGCAACTCGTTTTGCAGTCTTCGGAGCTGCCTTCTTCGCTGCTTTTTTTGCCGCCGCCTTCTTTTTCTTAGGCACGGCTTTCTTTACGTTCTTTTTCGCAAGAGACTTTTTGCTTTTTACGGTTGCCTTTTTCACAGCTTTCTTGACAGCCTTCTTGCCAGGCCGTTTCTTTTTTGAGGTTGACTTCTTCGCCATTTCTTTTCTTCTCCTTTCTACCAATTGATCATGTGACTATTACACGAACCGTCACGCTCCGATGGGAAACATTCTCAGGAACTGTCGGAGGCATTCCGCTTCGCAGACCACTTCTTTTCCGGGTATACCTCTATCATATTTTGAAACATAATTCCTCTATAGAACTTTGGTCACCGGGATAATTCCATTTTGCCTGATTTTCGGCAAGGAGCTTGAAACCCGCAGAACTTGCACTAGCTCGAAACGCTCATTTCTGCGGCCGGCTTCTCTGGCATATCTTCCGGAAGTTCCGCAGATTCCCTCACGGAAAGGAAGATCTTGTAAAGGACTGTTATGATTAAGAAGCCCATCGACCAAACGCCTATTGCGATGGCTGCCTCGGGCCAGGTAGGGGTGTAGCGGGTAATGTGGCCCAAGGGCGAGGGAACAAATCCGGTAACAAGAAGACCGAGACCCTTTTCGATCCACAGTGAAATGAATACCAGGATACAGGCTGCGGTAAGGAAGGATTCCTTCTTCCGCGTCCGGGGGTTAAAGAGGAGAACCAGGGCGACAGCGGCCGAGATTACGGCAACATTCATAAAGCGCGCAACGGTATTGTAACCCTCGAGCCCCACAAAGAGAAATCGATAATGCTCCATGTCGTCGGGCACCTGGCTGTAGAAGACCGTCCAGAGCTCGACCACCACGAAGAATATTGTGGCTATGAAGGAATAGGTAACGATCTTTGCCAACGCATCTATCGCCTGTTTCCCCGCATCAAACCCGCCATAGCGTCTGAGCACAAAACAAAGAAGAATTAGAAGCGCGGGGCCGGAAGCGAAGGCCGCTGCCAGGAAGCGCGGGGCCATGATCGCCGTGAGCCAGAAACTTCTGCCGGGCATGCCCGCATAGATGAAGGCAGTAACCGTATGGATACTGACTGCCCAGGGGATGGAGATATAGATAAAAGGCTTCACCCACGCCGGAGGCGGGACGCCTTCTCTTACGCTCCCAAGAACTGTCCAGCCGGTGATGACGTTGAGAACGAGATAGACGCTTATCACCACCATGTCCCAGAAGAGCACCGACGTGAACGAGGGATGGATCATCACGTAAAATACCCGAGCGGGCTGGCCGAGGTTGACGAAGATGAACGTAACGCACATGGCAACTGCAGCGATGGCGAGGAATTCACCCAGGACGGTGATCCTGCCGAATGCCTTATAGTCATGAAGATAGTAGGGCAGAACGACCATCACCGCCGACGCGGCGATACCGACCAGGAAGGTGAACTGAGAGATATACAATCCCCACGAAACGTCACGGCTCATGCCGGTAACAGCCAGACCGAACTCTAACTCGTGGAGATAGAAATATACACCCATGCCGAAAAGGGCAAGGAGAATGGCGACACAGCCATAGTATCTGTTGCTTCCTGTCAGCGCTTTTTCCAGCATGGCGACCTCACAGAATATAATAGACCTGGGGATTGGTCCCCAGCTCCGGTCTCCTCCGGATCGAGAATTTCTTCTCGAGCATCTGCCGGACTTTCGAGTTCGGGTCTTCCACGTCACCGAATACCAGGGCCTTTTGCTCACAGGCCATGACGCAGGCCGGAAGCAGTCCCCTTGCCAGGCGTTCCTCGCAGAAATTGCACTTTTCAACCACCCCTTTGGTTCGGGTCGGAAAATCAAGGTTGAGCTTGCGGATGAAGGGCCTGGGATCCATGAAGTTGATGCTCCTTGCCCCGAAGGGACAGGCGGCCATACAGATCTTACACCCTATGCAGCGGTGCGAATCCATCATCACGATACCGTCCTCCCTTCTGAATGTGGCGCCAGTTGGACATACGCGCACACATGGCGGATTATCGCAGTGGTTGCAAAGGACAGGCATCAGCTGCTTGCCCATCGCATCCGGAATGTGGGCATGGCTCTCCTCAGGAAATATATTCTCGAATCGCTCAGGCCAGATCCATTTTACCTCGTGCTTGGGATTCCCGATTGCGGGGACGTTATGCACGTAGTGACAGGCGGCCATGCAGTCCTTACAATCATCGATGCATTTTTTAGCATCTACCACCATGGCCCAGCGCTTCGCCCTCAGGGCCGGCCCACCCCCCGGTGCCCCCGGATAAGCTGCTCTCGATGGCTCTTTCTCCTTAGCGATCAGCCTTGTGAGCGGCGGACTCGCCGCGCCCAAAGCCGAGAGACCAGCGATAATCAAAAATTCTCTCCTGGTTGGCTTAATCACAGTATCTCCTCCGGGTTGATATGGCAGCTCCAGCAGGAGGGCTTAACGCCGGCGTAATCATGGCACCGGTCACAGAAGCGTGTCTTGTTTTCATGACACCGAAGGCATGTTCCGGTGAGTGCCATCTCAAAGGTCCGGCCGTCTTTCGCCGTGTATGTATGGATGTTCTTCCGCACCACATCTTCGCGCCACGATGCGAGGAGCTTCATATGATTGTCCCGCATGAAGGCGGTGTCCTCGACACATCGCTTCTCCTCTAGCTTCTGGATCGCAGGGGTCTCGATCTCGATCGCCGGCGGCGGTACGGCCCTTCCCCTGCCGTACCAGAACGGAAAGGTCACGACGACCACGAAAATCACGCTGCCTGCGATAATCATTCCCCGGTTATAAAGCTTCATCGTCTTTCTTTTCCATAAGCGGATCACCGCGGAGATCCGTTGTTCTCGCTTTTTCACCCTTCATCACGAGGGCATTGGCAACAAGTTCATGCACACCCGTCACCGTGACGCCCGGCACCCAGTAGTCCATGAGCGAAGACAGCGTCGCCCGGTCAATTGCACACATACAGGCGATGCGGTTCACGTCGTGCTTTTCTCTAACATGCTTGACCGCCATCGCACGGGGCATGCCCCCCCGCAGACGCATCTCGATATTTTCGTCGTTGCCCAAACCCGCGCCGCCGCCGCAGCAAAGCGTCTTCTCCCTGATCGTGTCTTCGGGCATCTCATAGAAGTGGCGCACGCAGTTTTTGATGATGTACCGCGGCTCTTCATACAGCCCCATCCCGCGCGCGGGATTGCAGGAATCATGGAAGGTGATGCGCAGGTGGTCGTTGCGGGAGGGGTCGAACTTCAGCTTCCCGTGTTTGATCAGGTCGGCCGTAAATTCCGCGATATGCACCATCTTCGTTGACCGGGCGTTTTCGAAGAGCGTCCCCGTCATGGGAGACACCGGCTCTTCCAAGAAGTCGGCCGGGCCGTTCATCGTATCCATGTACTCATGTATGACCCGCCACATATGGCCACACTCACCCCCGATGATCCATTTGACACCCAGACGCTTGGCCTCCGCGTAGATCTTGTTGTTCAAGCGCTTCACCATCTCGTGGGACGTGAAGAGACCGAAATTGCCGCCTTCAGATGCGTAGGTGCTGAACGTATAATTGAGTCCTATCGCGTGGAAGAGCATCATGTAGCCCATGCATGTGTACGTACCGGGATCGGCGAAATAGTCGCCGGAGGGTGTGATGAAAAGTACGTCCGCCCCTTTCTTGTTGATCGGAATATCAACGCGCACCCCTGTTCGGTCTTCTATATCATCGGCTAGGAATTCAAGCATGTCCTTGATGCCGCCCGGCTGGATGCCGAGATGATTTCCCGTCCGGAAGGAGTTTGCCACCGGCTCGATCACCCAGTTGATTGTGCATCCGAGGAGATTGAGAAGCTCCCTGCCCATTATCGTTATCTCCGCCTGGTCGATGCCATAGGGACAATAGGCGGAACAGCGCCGGCATTCCGTACATTGGTAAAAATAGTAGAACCACTCCTTGAGGACAGGAAGTGTGAGATCGCGCGCACCAGCGAGCCTTCCGAAACGCTTTCCCGATTCCGTGAAGTAGCGACGGTATACGGAACGCAGGAGTTCCGCCCGGAGTACCGGCATGTTCTTCGGATCGCCGCCGCCGATATAGAAGTGGCATTTGTCTGCGCAGGCCCCGCAGCGCACGCAGAGGTCCATGAACAATCTGAAGGATCGGTACTTGTGCAGGCGCTCCCGCATGCCTTCGATTATGATCTCCTTCCAATTGGGCGGCAGCTTCCAATCATCCTCGTAAGGTTGCCAGGCCCTTGGGTTCGGCATATCCAGGTAGATAAGATTTTTCGGAGCGCCGCTGTAGCTGAATGTGCCCGGCCGGAAATCAACAGGGGTGTCCATCCATGGTTTGCGCGGCGGCCGGTAGTCGATGCTGATCATTTCTTCAGGTTTTGGTACCTTGATAGACATTCCTACTCCTTATCCACAGGAAGCCCTGCCTCCTTCATCTGTTTACGAAATTCATCTTCATATTCGGGATAGGTATGAACCTTGACGGGCGCATTCCAGGGATTGATATGCCTCCTCATCCTGCTGTCGTTCGCCATGTTCCGTGTCGGGCTTAAGAAAACACCGCCCATGTGCATCATCTTGCTCCATGGAAACCAGGCGAGGAGTACGGAAACGAAAAGGAGGTGCACGCAGAAGAGAGGGCTTATTCCATTGGGCACGTGGGGCGCGAATGTCACCCAGCCAACGGCCATCGCCTTGATCTCCTCGACATCGACGGGAAAGAAATTCCGCATGAGGATGCCTGTAACTGCGACACCCAGGATCAGGAGAACGGCGAAATAATCGGTGAAGAGAGAGATGTAGCGGAGCTGCGGAACAAAAACCCTCCGCAGGAAGAGAAACGTCAATGCCAGGACGATCGCTGCATCGGAGAGGAAGAGCGCCGGTATCGCGAATTCAAAAAATCCGTCAACAGCTGCGAGCCCGTTGATTACGGACGGGACAGGTTCGATGAAAAATCTCATATGCCGCAAGACGATTACAAGGAAAGACCAATGAAAAAGAAGGGCGAAGAACCAGAGCCACTTGGCGCTCGAATACACAGGCCGCCTGTCATACAGGTATAACCGCGTATTCCTGAAAAGCGATCGGAAGAGTAAAACCTCCAGGGCCATCCTGCCGATAACACCTTTCCTGTCAGGCGGGCTTTCCAGGGCATTGCACTTAATCCAGGGCAGTGACTTCTGCTGGCCGCAGGTTGTCGGTATGGAAAAGGGCACGGGAGACCTGCCCCACGAGACAATACGATATGCAAAACCCGCCACAAAAGCGGCAAAGGCGCCGCAGGGGATGACGACGAAAAGGATCGGATTGAGACTCGTGATCATGGCTACGCCCACGGCCGACAGGATCAAGATAACTATCGCACAGAGGGAAACAAGAAGGTTCATGACGAATATTGGCCCCGCTTCATTCTATCACCGTATCACGATTCCCACGATGGTTTATCACCGAACCGGACTATCGGTTTCTTCATATCGGCCATCGCATTGACAATCAATTCGACCAGACCGCCGTAATAGATATGGCTGCGTTCACCCGCATGATAATAATCTAAGATGTCCCGGATGGCCCCTTTGCAGTTCGAGCAGGGGGCACACACATATTTTGGAATCTCTTGCGGTTCATCCTGAAACGCATTCAGTATCTGGAGAAACTTCTTCCGACTGCTGACCAGATTTCGCCATTCCGCAAAGTTATATCCAGACATGATGGCGAAACCCGAGCCGCCGCCACAGCAGAAGTTTTCCACGCCGTGGGGCGTCATTTCCCGAAATCGCGGCGCAATCTTTCTCAGGATTCGCCTCTGGGGTTCCACGATCCCCATGGACCGGACGACGTTACAGGGGTCGTGCAGGGTAACGGGGAAATTGTTCCTCTGGGGGTCAAACTGCAATTTTCCGCTCAGGACGATGTCTTCAAGCATTACCATCGACGATTCCCGGGGAATGTTGAGATCTCTGGCCAAAAATCGGTCGGCTGTAACGGTCAGTGCTTTATGCGCATGGCCGCATTCGCCGATAATGATTTTTTTAACCTTCAGCCTTCTGGCGATATCTGCATGCTTGGCGGCAACGCGCGCAAATTGCACATCATCATACCACAGCCCATAGTTCACGGCGTCGTAACCGGCCGCTTCCGAAGATAAGGTCCATGAAACACCGGCCGCCTGAAAGATGATGGCAAAAGCCCCGACATTTTCGGGCCAGGATAGAATTTCACCGGCATTATGGATCAGCAGGATGTCCGCACCTTCCACGTCCCAGGGAATGTTGACTTTATAGCCGGTGATTTCTTCCATCTCTTCCTGGATGAAATCTACGCTGTCCTTCACTGCCAAGGTGCTCATGCCGGTGGAAGAACCAACCCGAAGCTGCTGTACGGAGCCCTTTTCATGAAGTTCCTTGGGGGCGATACCCATTTCCTGTGAGAAAAGCTTGCGGATTTCGTGCGTGATCAAGGCGTTGTCCACGCCGATCGGGCAGACCGCCGCACAGCGCCGGCATAGCGTGCATCGATAGGATAATTCAGCCAGACGCGCAATCGTTGTCCAGTTCAGATCGATATCGCCAGTCAGTTTGGCGGTAATTTTTCCGCCCGGTTTAAAGTATTTTCTGTAAAGTCGTCGCAACACTTCGGCACGGAAAATAGGGCGATATATCTCTTTCCGGCCACTCATTTCATAAACCGGACAAGCATTCGAGCATGTCTGGCATTTCGCGCAATATTCCATCGAGAGCATCAGAGGTTGCAAGAATGTCCAGTTGTTTTCCTTCTCGAAAAGCTTTTTCAGGCCGGACAGAAACTTGCGCACCAGCTCTTCCTCTTCCTTTTTGCTGGTGGGCTTGGGGATGCCAATGGCAACCGTGTCATCCAGGGAAGTCTCGATGTCTTTGACCCTTTCCGGCTTCAGGGGCTGAATCGTCGCTTTATTAAAATCCTCATACGGAGTGGGCAAGGGCGGAAGGTCCCCGGGATCAATGTGGCATAAGCAGCCGGACGTCTCAGAGATATCGG
>DATJBN010000226.1:0-4976 GCA_035515335.1 Syntrophales bacterium
TGCGCCTTTTCTTTCTTTCCAGGCCCAATACTGGCACAGATGATTATCGTTTGAGGAGTCCCTTTTAGGAAGAAATAAATCTTTCCTTTGGGTCTAACGGGTAAAGGAATGATTTCCGGTCGTTTCCCGGATATGTGCCATGAGCCGAGATATTGACGGACCTTTGCAATCGCCTCTTCCTTCGATACGTCACCGGTAATAGAAATCATGATATTCTCAGGATAAAAGAACCTCCTGTGAAATTCGACGATGTCTGTCCTCGTTACGTCGGCTACGGACTTTGCGGAAGGAAACCTACCGGCGGGGTTGCTGCCGAAGAGGACCCGCTTGAACTCCCTGAAGGCGAGCCTCTGAGGGTCATCAGCGATTCTTTTTATATCTTCAATCATGAGGTCTTTAGCAAGCGCGAGTTTCTTTTCTTCAAATACTGGTTCAGTGATCATCTGCGACAGAATGCGAAACCCTTTATCGAAATCCTTTTTTAAGACGGAGAGATTGAGCGAGCTTGAATCACGGTTAATCGAGACATGAATTGTTGCAGCCAGGAAATCTAGGGACTTGTCAACTGCATCGCCCGTCTGTGCCTTCGTTCCACCCGTTCTCGTTGCCGTTCCGGCAAGCTCCGCAAGACCTTCCTTCCCCAGAGGGTCGTAACTCGAGCCCGTCCTGATTACGACAGATACATTTACGAGGGGGAGCTCGTGATCTTCAAATATGTAGAGGACGATGCCGTTATCCAGCCGCACCCTTTCCGCCATAGGCTGCTTAAAATAGATTTGCTGAAATCGAAGAGCCTCCGGATTCGGCAGCTTCTGCGGCGATCGCTCCCCTATCTGGGCAATGCCGCCCGAGAACGGGTAGAGTGTGATGAACACTATCAAGATTAGGCGGGAAATAGCATTATTCATATTACTACTTCTTAGGTACGAGTTCGGCTACAGTCTTGTTTTCCTTTGTGAGATATTTATTCGCCACTCGCATTATGTCATCAGGACTCACGCGGTCGATTACTTTAATATGTTCGGTTATGTATCGGTAACTGCCCGTTACGGCTTCAAAGTAAGAGAGGAGGCTCGCGAGTCCAAGATTGGAATTAAGACTCCTTATGAAATCTGCCCTAATCTGGTTCTTGGCCTTTTCGAGTTCCTGTGAACCGACCTTCTCGGTCTTCAGCTTTTCAATCTCACTTTCGATGGATGACAGAAGCTCCGGATTAGTGTGCGGTGCCCTCGGCTTGGCAAAGATTGCAAAGAGATTGTCGTATCTCACTCCCGGTATGCCATTGACTGCATGGGCGCTTTCGGCAATGCCTTTTTCCTCGATAAGAACTTTGTGAAACCGTGATGTCCTGCCTTTTGAAAGGATACATTCTATAACGTCGAACACATAATCATCGAAGTGGCGCATGGAGGGTTTGTGATAACCGATGATAATCTCCGGATTGGCATCCGAGGCCACGTCTACCCTCCGTTCGCCTGCCTGGGGCGGCTCTTCAGTTATGCGTCCCGGTTCTAAATCACAGGGTGCGATGGAGCCGAAATAATTCTTTATCAATTTGAGTACACTTGCAGGATCAATATCTCCCACGACAGCTACGACGGTGTTATTCGGTGCATGATATTTCCTGAAGAATGCGGTAAGGTAATCAAGGTTGATATATTTTATATCGGAGGGCCATCCGAGGACGGGCCGTCTGTACGGATGGGCACTGTAGGCAGTTGCTAGGAACTGTTCGTACAGGAGGCCGTCCGGCTCCGAGTCAACCCTCTGAATGCGCTCCTCCATTACAACATTCCGCTCAGAATAGAATTCACGAAAGACGGGGTCAGTCATGCGATCTGCTTCAATTCTCGCCCAGAGCTCCATTTTGTTCGAAGGGAGACTGACGTGATACGTTGTAATGTCCTGACCCGTTGAGGCGTTTATATTCTCTCCGCCGTTTTCCACGTAGAGCCTGTCGATTTCATTCCCTAGGATCCATTTCTTCTGTTTTTTCTGCAGGATTTCCAGACGTTCGGATAATTCTCGGACGCGTTTCTGATCTGCATTCTTCCCTCTCATCTTTTCGCGATCAAGTTGCCCGCCTGTCTCATTGACCCGGTCCAAGATCTTGCGCTCTTCCTGATAATTTGTTGTGCCTATCGTCCTCGTTCCCTTGAACAGCATGTGTTCCAGGAGATGGGCCGTACCGGTCTGGCCGTCTGCTTCGTCGACCGCGCCTACCCTATATCTGATATAGAAGGACACTGTCGGGCTTAAGTGCCTCTCCACCATGATGATCTTGAGGCCGTTCGGGAGCGTGTGAGATACAATTTTTCCCTCAATGTCATAAGACAGTGTTATTGAGGGAATGGCAATAATGAAAAATACCGACGCAGCGATGACCGTCAGTACCCTTGCGCCTCTAGATATCATTTTCATCCATCTTGTTTGGTTTCAGGATTGCTCGTATGCGGAAGAAGGGATAAATGATTCCGACCATGCTGATCAGGATGATCAGGCTTGACGAAAAAAAATACATTATGAATTCGAGTGGATTAGTAAGCACATATGCTGTTAGGAGGGCATTTATGCCGAAGATCAGGAAGAACATCGAAATCAGGCCGATGATAATATTCCTCGCCCACCATGACCGTGAGACCGTGGGTCCGCAGCCGTTGCCGGGGCAGCGAGGTGCAGGTTGATTGGATGGGTGAGCTGTCTTCATGTCCCTGGAACAATCTTGAAGGTATTGGCGCCCGTCTGCACGACATTGTGCTTTCTTCCGTCCGGGTATGTCATAACACCCTGGCCGTCAAGCCTGTTGTTCTTGAATTGGCCTTCGAGTCTCCTCCCATCGGGGAGAATTAGCACGCCGATGCCATTCCAGGAATCATCCTGAAATTGACCGACGTACTTCACGCCGTCAGCATACGACATGACACCGTTTCCGTTTCGCCTGTCGTTTTTGAATCCTCCCTCGTATCTGGAACCGTCCGTAAGGATGAGCGTACCCGATCCGTCGCGTTTCCCGGCTCTGAAATCTCCCGTGTATCTTTCGCCGTTTGGAAGAATGTAGACGCCGCGCCCGTCGAAAATGCCATCCTTAAATTGCCCGGTATAATTCGTGCCGTCAGGGTAGGTGTAGCTTCCTTGTCCCTCGCGTTTTCCGTCCCTGTGTTCACCTTCATACACAGCGCCGTCGATATGCTTGTATGTTCCTTCGCCGTTTCTGCAGTCCCCCTTTACACATTGGGCATAAAGAGGTGCTTGTATAAACACCAAGAGGAAGATCGACGACAAAAGTAACCTCATTTTTTTGCACCACCTGAATTACCGTAAAACTATCATGATTCCAGCCCTTAAACAACGACAAATATCAGCGGCTTCTGGTCAACATCTTCAAGTGTTTGTACATGTCCTGCGATAGCTTCTCACTGCCGCAGGGAAGCAGGGTGTTGTTGTGAAAAAGAGGCTCTCCTTCGAGGTCAAGGCCGGATGCGTCTACGGCAGATTTCCAGAGGGCTGTGCCGGGGATCGGGGAATACTCTGCGATAATCGGTCTCGCCCCCCGGGATTGCACGTAGCGGATACTTTCCCGGACCTCCTCTGCTTCCTGTCGGGGCAGGCCGCAGAGGAGGTAGACACCTATGTCCTCCGATCTATAGCCTGCTTCCTTCAGGTAGCGGATAGCCGCGTCAAATTGCTCATTGTTTACCTTGCCGCCGGTACTTAACTGCGTTACAGGATCGGACGATTCGAACCCGAAACGGATGGTTGCAAAACCTGCATCATACATCAATTTGCTTAATTCTTCCGTGATCTGAGATAAATGAAGTCCATTTGGACAGTGAAACTGGCACTGCAGCTTTCTTTTTGTTATCTCGCGAAGCAGCGGAATTGCCAAGGCATCGGGATTTATGAGAAACGCATCATCGTAAATGGAGAAGTGATTGATCCCGAAGTTCTCTTGCCAGAACTCGATCTCATCCGCGACTTTAATCGGGTCCCTCTGCCTGAAGTTGCCGGCCAAGAGTCTTGAGGCGCAGTAGACGCATCGGTTTGGGCAACCCCTGGATGTCAGAATGGGAAATTGATCCTTGAGAGGCAGGAGGTCGAGGGCAGGGTAGGGAAACGAATCGAGGTCGGCTGGATCGGGCACGCAGACGGCGTCCTCCGAAAAGAAATCGCGCAGTATGGTCTCGAAATGTCTTTCGCCCTCACCTGTCAGGACGAGGTCAGCCCCGGACCGCTGTGCATGTCTATAACACAGTGTCGCATATATTCCCCCCAGGACGACAGGCACTGTAGGGAAGGCCTCTCTCACGGTCCTTATCACTTCGAAGATCCCAGGGTACCAGTATGTCATTACTGACGTGACGAGGATCAGATCAGGAACGTCGCAGGATAGCAGTTCGCCGTGCAGGATGGCCGGTGTGATTCCGTATCTATGATAGTGCCTCTTGATTGCGCCGAGAGATTGTGGCTTCGGGATACGCTCTTTGGGAAACTTGCCGTGTCCCGAGGGGTACCGCCTGGGCAATTTAACCGCTTTATGTCCTCTCAGTTCTGGATGAGAGGCATTGAGGCAGTCGATCAAACGGATATGATAACCGTTCTTTCGAAAAAGCGACGCCATGTAAAGAAGTCCCAACGGCTTTATCCAAAAATCATAAGCCGAGAAATCATATATCCACGGATTGATGAAGAGGACTTTCTTGTTTCTCTCTGGCGCCATACAAAATTGTCTATATATTTTTTGGGCATATAAAACAACACAATCTAGTATTCACGGCAGATGAGGAGAAAAGACTTGATGCGCGAGTTGAATATTGCTAACATTCCGCCCGCCGGAGATGAGAGGCCTATGCGGAGCGTTGTTCAGAGAGTAGACAGGGCAAGCGTAAGCGTCGGAGAGTGCACGATATCTCGTATAGAAAACGGGCTTCTCGTTTTCCTGGGCGTTGAAGGGGGTGACACCGAAGTCGATGCCGATT
>DATJBN010000227.1:0-6163 GCA_035515335.1 Syntrophales bacterium
TGTCCTTTTGCGGTCATTGAGTCATTCATGTACCGCAATTTCTTGGGAAGGAGGTGGCGAAGACTTTTAGGCTCGGAAGCGATTATTGGTTTTGGGGAAATGCAATATCGGTTGAGAAAACAAAGGGGGAAAAGGTATGGACGAAAATTCAAAAGTCATGACCATGAAAGAAGCCGTCTCGAAATTTGTTAAGAATGGCATGACATTATTTATCAGTGCCGTCTGGGCAAATCAGGCCGCGGCGGCCGCGCATGAAATCATCAGGCAAGGGAAAAAAGATCTTACTCTCATTGAGAGTTCTCCAGGGGAAACATTCGACCAGATGATTGGAGCGGGCTGCGTTAAGAGGCTCATCCTTTCATGGTCAGCTAACGAGGCATTCGGGGGAGGTTACCGCTTTCGCAGGGCTGTGGAAAAGGGTTTGATCGAGGTGGAGGATTACTCGAATTTCGGTTTGACGTCAAAGTTAATGGCGGGAGCCATGGGCATTCCTTTCATGCCCATTATGTCCCAGAAAGGGTCTTCCATTAACGAAATTAAAACATTTCTTGGAGAAAACAAACTCAGGCGCATAGAATGTCCGTTTACCGGGCAAAAGGTCACACTTATTTCGGGCATTAATCCCGATGTCTCCATCGTTCACTGTCAGCGTGCCGACGCCGAAGGCAATTTACAGACATGGGGTTCCATCTTTTCTGCAAAATGGGGAACTCTTGCCGGCAAAACCATTATCGCCAGTGTTGAAGAGATCGTTGATACCGACACTATAAGGCGCAACCCGGAACTGACTCTTGTCCCGGGCTTCAGGGTGGCCGCTGTGGTTCACGAACCTTGGGGCGCACATCCCGGACATCTCTTTGGGTATCATGACGATGACCGCTGGTTCCGTTACATGTATGCGAACTTTTTCTGTGACGATGAGAAGAAGTTCAAACAGTTTCTGGATGAGTGGGTCTACGGTGTAGAAGACCGGGCCGGTTACATTACACATTATATCCAGAAGTACGGTTATAAGCGTCTGATGCGGCTGAAGCCGAAGCCGTTTTATAGTGACCCGATCAATTATGGGACCTACCCTTTTGACACGATGCACATGGATATTTAGGAGGTGGAGACATGACTGATAAGAAATATGCGAAAGATTATACTCTGCCCGAGTTGATGATCACCGCCTGCGCCAGAGAAATAAAGGATGGCGAAAGGGTCCTCATCGGCGTAGGTCTGCCCCTCCTGGGTGCAATGCTGGCCAAGAGAACTCATGCGCCGAACTGTAAAATGGCCTATGAGACGGGGTCATTTGATTCAGCACCGTCCAGGACGCCTTTCAGCGTAGTCGACCCGGATCTCGTGCCCAGAGCCATTCATGCAGGACAGTTGACCGATATCATGTCTCTCTATCTGCAAAGAGGGTTTATCGATGTCGGTTTTGTCGGCGGTGCTCAGGTCGACAAATACGGTAATCTGAATTCCACGTGCTTTGGCGATTACTACAAACCAAGCGTCAGATTTCCAGGCAGTGGCGGAGCACATGATTTCGGAGCCTTTGCAAGGAGAAGTTTGATCGTCATGCTCCACGAGAAAAGACGATTTGTGGAAAAATGTGATTACATTACCACGCCTGGCTATCTAAAGGGTGGGAATAGTCGATATGAAGAAGGACTGCCCGAGGGGACGGGACCGCAAGCCGTTGTCTCTTCAAAAGGCGTATTCAGATTCAGTCCAGATACGAAGGAGATGTATCTGGATACCTATCATTCCGGGGTGACCCTGGAATCCATCAAGGAAAATGTAAGCTGGGATCTCAAGATGTCTCGCAATGTCCGCGAAACGGAGCCCCCGACAGAGGAGCAACTGAAGATTATAAGAGAACTCGATCCGGAGGGGTTTTTCTTGAGAAGGGGAGAGTTTAGCAAAAAGATCAAAGCACAAGCCGAAAGTATGGGGTGGCTCTAAGAATGTAAACACTGAAATGAGCACATGACAAGAGACAGGGCCGTTTCTGGCCCTGTCTTCTTTTGCGCATTTCATCAATGATAGTGTGTATCAGAAGTTAGAACAGAGTGAGAAATTATGGGTGAACGGGCCAATCGGCACATTTCGGTTCTCACTCCTCATAATTGTTTCTGTCAAATACAAGTCGTGACATATTTGAGTTTCTCGGGTTACTGAATGCCAAATGAAACAGACCAGACATAGGTGACTAAGTCATTGCTGAATAAAAACTTATCTGCGAGCTAATTCTCACCTATCCCTTCAGTTTGTTAATCAGAGACGCCTTTCTTTCTTAGAACCCGCCCAGTCTTCACGGTCGTTTAACATTTCTAACAGCTGTAACGGCCCGATTTGTCATCTCTGCAGCTTTATATAATGCTCCATCATCAGATGAGGAGCCGGATCATGGAAAGAGCACAGAAGATCAGGGAAGGAGACGTTCGCACCGCGTCTCGCCTCATAAGGGATATAGAGGATAACGCACCGGAGGCGCGTCAGACCGTGAGGGAGATCTTTTGTCATACGGGCAACGCTCATGTTGTCGGCATTACGGGGTCTCCAGGAGCGGGGAAGAGTACGCTCGTCAACGGCCTCATCGAATTGTACCGCACGACTGGAAGAACTGTGGGCGTGCTTGCCGTCGACCCTACCAGCCCCTTTACGGGCGGCGCGATACTTGGTGACAGGATCCGCATGCAGCGGCACGCGGAGGACCCCGAGGTATTTGTGAGAAGCATGGCTACAAGGGGAACGTTGGGAGGCCTCACGAAAGCCGTCGGCGATGCCATCCATGTTCTGGATGCAATGGGCAAGGATCTCATCATAGTGGAAACTGTTGGCGCGGGGCAGCAGGAAGTGCAGATCATGAATTACGCCCATACGGTTGTGCTCGTCCTTGTTCCTGGCATGGGCGACGAAATTCAGATCCTCAAGGCTGGTATCATGGAAATAGCCGACATATTTGTCATCAACAAGGCGGACCGCGAAGGGACTCATAAGCTCCAGCGCGAGCTGATCGCCGTTCTAGACATGTCGCCGAATACAAAAGGAGCATGGCGTCCCCCGGTTCTCACGGTGGAAAATGTCTATGAGCCGGCTAAGTTTAGAAAGGGCATTGAAAATGTGGCGAAGACGATCCTGGATCACTACGGGCATCTCGTAAGCAATGACACACTTGACGAGTGCAGGCGCCGCCGGTCACTGCATGAATTGAACGACGCCCTCACTTCATGCATACTTGAGCCGATATTGAACCGACTGATTACGGAAGGCGAGATTGAGCGCATGGCAGACCAGCTGCTGAGAGGTGAAGCAGATCCCATCACCCTTGCCGAGGCGATAGCCGGGAGGTATCTGAGGATCACTTCTGCGGAATAAACCCTCATGTGGAGGAATGACCCATGGAAGCACTTGCTCGAAAGAAGTTGTGCGTGTCTCCGGCGGCGCTGGCGGAAAACCTCTGGCTCCTCGGAAATTATTATTTCAACCTCTATCTGGTCCAAGGCGAGAGCGGCTCGGCCCTCATCGAGGCCGGCATCTCTGCTATTGCGGACAGGGTCATCGCGCAGCTGGAGGCGCTTGATGTATCCCCGACCTATTTGGTGATAACGCACCCGCATGCAGATCATGTAACGGGCCTCACAGCCCTCCGGGAGAGATATCCTGAGGCCATAGTCGTCGCCGGCATGGGAGCGAAGGAGTTTTTGACTCACCCCAAGGCTCTGCAGACGATGCTGAAGGAAGACAGATTCATGTCAAACCGCCTGCATGGCATGGGTACCAGGCCCGGCAGACCTCCGATTGGAGGCTTTGATTTTCCGGAAAACCATCTAAAGGTAAAGAACGAGTGCGATATTGACCTCGGTGGAATCTCTTTGCGCTGCATAAAGGCGGACGGGCACGCTCCCGGAAACATAGCCGTCCATATACCGGCCCTCAAAGCCCTGATGGTTTCCGATTCTCTCGGGTTTCATTTTCCCGGCCAAGAGCTCCTGCCGTTATTTTTCACCGACTTTTCAGATTACATAAACACAATTGATTATCTGGAGACCCTCCAACCGGGTATCCTGGGATTCGGCCACCAGGGACCCCTGATGGGCCCGGCGGCGAAGAATGCCTTTAAGGTGTCCAGACAGGCGACGTACGACATGCTGGACAGGGTGATGGACGAAGAAAAGAAGAGCGACGAACTGGCCGAGGAGATATTCAGGGAATATTACCGGGACGAATTCACACTGTACAGTGGAGATAACATAAGAAGCGTCGGCCAGTTGCTTGTTCGCAGGGGACGCGAGACACTCATAACCCGGCGCATCACGCAATGACCCCTGGGACGGAAACGAGCCGTATCATTTGGGACTTTTCTTAGACAAGAATTTCGCTTATATTAGCGGCGAAATGACATGTTTCGTGTCGGATAAGAGACATGACGGAAGTTATGAAACATATCTTTACCTTTCCTGAATACAATCCTTTGAGGGACCAAGAATCCCTGCGAGAAAAGGGGTGATAGACCCGTGTACTTCGCAAAAGAGTTGCTCGATCAATCAGGCAGGCTCAGAAAGAAGTGGGAAGACGAGGTCCGCAGGAGCGTCGCCAGGACCCGCGAGCAAAAGCAACACTGGACTACCGTTTCAGGCCTCGATATCAAGAGACTATATGCGCCCGAGGACATTAAAGACATGGACTTCGCCCGCGACATCGGCTATCCGGGACAGTTTCCGTTCCTGCGCGGGAATCAGGTGACAGGCTACAGGGGAAAGTACTGGACGTACAGGATGCTGTCCGGCATGGGCACCGCCGAGGAGACCAATTGTCGCTGGCGCAAGCTTCTCAAGGAAGGGCAGACGGGCCTCAGCATTCCTTTCGATTTCCCGACCCTCATGGGATATGATACAGATTCACCCAAGGCGCGTGGCGAGTGCGGGAAGTGTGGTGTCGCTGTCGACACGCTGAGGGACTTTCAGGCTCTCCTTGACGGCATTCCCCTGGACGGGGTGACAACCTCACTTACCATAAACCCGCCCGCCTCCGTCATCTGGGCCATGTACTGCGCCGTTGCCGATCTCCAGGGCGTTCCTCTCACAAAGATCTCCGGGACTATTCAGAACGACATGCTCAAGGAATTCATCGCGCAGAAGACCCTTATGTGTCCCCTCGAACCGTCCTTGAAGCTTGTCTGCGATGCCGTGGAGTTTGGCGTTAAGCACGTGCCCGGGTGGAACACCATCTCCATAAGCGGCTATCATATAAGAGAGGCCGGCGCGACGGCTGTCCAGGAGCTCGCCTTCACCCTGCGTGACGGAATAGAATACATCGCGGCTGTGATCGATAGAAAGGGCCTCGAGGTCGACTCGTTTGCATCGAGGTTTTCCTTCTTCTTCAACTCCCACATCGACTTCTTTGAAGAGATCGCAAAGCTGCGGGCGGCAAGGAGGATGTGGGCAAGGATCATGCGCGAGCGGTTCAAGGCCAAAAAACCCAGGTCCTGGTGGATGCGTTTCCATACCCAGACGGCTGGCTGTTCTCTCACCGCCCAGCAGCCTTATAATAATCTCGTGCGAACGGCTGTCGAAGCCCTTGCAGCCGTCCTGGGAGGTACGCAGTCACTCCATACAAACTCATTGTACGAGGTTCTCAGCCTGCCATCCGATCACGACCTGCAGCTTGCCCTGCGCACCCAGCAGATCATCGCGGAGGAGACCGGGGTGGCCAACACGATCGACCCGCTTGCAGGTTCGTACTTCGTTGAAGCCCTCACAAACAAACTGGAAGAGCAGGCCTGGGACTATATCGAGAGGATCGACAGGATGGGCGGCATGGCCGTTGCCATCGAAAAGGGTTTTCCCCAACTGGAGATTGCTGACGCCGCCTACAGGTTCCAGAGGCAGATAGACATCGGTGAAAGAATCATGGTGGGAGTGAACAAGTATACTTCGACCGAAAAAATATCCGTTAAACCCGTTGAGGTTGAGGAGACTCTCGAAAACGAGCAGATCAAACGGCTGAACGAGGTCCGCAGGAAGCGCGACAACAGGGCGGTGAAAAAGAGCCTCAGCAATCTGAAAGACGCCTGCGGCAAGGGTGACAATGTAATGCCATACTGCATTGAGGCCGTGAAGAGCCTGGCGAGCATTCAGGAGGTCTGTGACGTCTATCGTGAGGTCTACGG
>DATJBN010000228.1:0-5525 GCA_035515335.1 Syntrophales bacterium
ATTATTGTAATATGCGACAAAACGGATTAAATAAAAAAAGAATTTAGTAATCGGGGTTTTTGACCAATGGAGGATGAAGGCAAGATCTTGGAAGAAATGGAGGCGATTCTCCGCGAAAAAGCCGCTAATCTCTACCCGGAAAAGATATTCGATTATGGAAAGAATCCCGAGTATTATGGGAAAATGGAAAAACCCGACGGTTATGCAGAAAGGTCCGACGAATGCGGCAAAGACATAAAGATGTTTCTGCGCGTGAGAAACGGAAAGATTGAAGAGTCGAGGTTCGTGGCCGAAGGCTGCATTTTCACAGTTGCTGCTTGCAATGCCGCAGCCGAGATGTCTCAAGGAAGATCGATCGCTGAATGTCTCAAGATCAACAGAAGCTCTATTTCGAGACATTTGGGAGGCATGCCCGTCGACCACGGCCACTGTGCTCTTCTTGCTGCGCTTCTTTTCCAAAAGGCGCTGCGAAGCTATATTGAGAAGATAAAAATTCAGATTAAGGAGTAATACCCTTGAACAAAGCGAGTCTTCCCGAAAACATTTATGACATTGTTATAATCGGTGGCGGTCCTGCAGGACTGACCGCAGGCCTTTATGCATCGAGGGCTAATCTGAAAGTTCTGCTTCTGGAGGGCGCCTCTTCGATAAGTCAGATCACAGTCACGGACATCATAGAAAATTATCCGGGCATGCCGGATGGCATCGGTGGCTTCGAGCTGATTGAGCGATTCAAAAGGCAAGCCCTTCAGTTCGGACTGGAAATAAAGACGGAAGACGTAAGCACCGTTGCCAAGGCCGTCTGGGGAAATACGGAAGGGTGGAAGGTGACCGCAGGAATCAATCATTACGACGCGCTTGCCGTGATCTTAGCGACAGGGGCGAACTGGCGGAAGCTGGGGGTACGGGGTGAAGATAATTTTTTAGGCAAGGGTGTCTCGTTCTGTGCAACGTGCGACGGTCCCATCTTTAGGAACAGGGATGTACTCGTCGTGGGAGGCGGTGATGCGGCAGTTCAGGAGGCAATCTTCCTTACCAAATTTGCCAACAAGGTGACGATCGTTCACCGCCGCGACCGGCTCCGTGCAACAAAGGCCTTAGAGAAGAAGGCCCTTGCCAACAACAAGATCGAATTCGCCTGGAATTCGGTGGTCGAGGAGATATCGGGAGGCAATACCGTCGAAAAAGTGATAATCAGGGATGTTAAGTCTGCTGATGTGCGCAGAGAAATCCCCGTCCAAGGCGTATTCATATTCGTGGGACTGACCCCGAAGACCGACCTGGTTCGTGGCATCGTGGATCTCGACGATGCCGGTTATATCAAAGTGGACGGCGAGATGCGGACCTCGGCGAAGGGAATATTTGCCGGAGGCGACTGCACGAAGAAGCTTCTCCGTCAGGTCATAACGGCCTGCGGCGACGGGGCAACTGCGGCAGTTTCTGCCCAACATTACGTAGAGGAGTTGAAGGGTGAATCCTATTAGCTGGCAGCATCTTCCCGAGCACATCAGTCCCATCATCTTTGAGATCGGTTCTTTTCAGATCCGCTATTACAGTCTCATGTATCTGGTAGCCTTCTTCTTTACATACATCCTCGTTTCTTACCGGATAAAGCATGAGGGCTTCAAGTATTCAAAGGAGACGATCCAGGACTTTTTTATCTGGGCAATCGTCGGACTGATAGTGGGCGCACGGTTCGGCTATGTATTCTTTTATAATTTCGATCACTATTTGAAATATCCGCTCGAGATAATTCTGCCCTTCGATTTTTCCCATGGTATGCAATACGTGGGAATCAGCGGCATGTCCTACCACGGAGGCGCAATTGGCGTCTTTGCTGCATCCCTAATCTTCTGCCGCAAGCATCGGATAGACTTCTGGCGGTTTGCCGATCTCTTCTGCCCCGCCATACCCCTCGGATACACCTTCGGCAGGATCGGCAATTTCATCAACGGCGAGCTTTATGGACGGGTTACGACTATGCCCTGGGGAATGTATTTCCCGCTTGACCCTACCCACCAGCTTCGTCATCCTTCCCAGCTTTACGAGGCCCTGTTTGAAGGTATATTTCTCTTCGTCGTCCTCTGGAGTGTCAGAAGAAAAAGCCGCTTTGACGGCTTCATCTTTGCCCTGTATCTTTTCGGTTATGGGCTGGTACGTTTCGTCATCGAATTCTTCCGCGAACCGGATGTGCAGCTTGGTCTCTTCTGGGGCATCTTCAGCATGGGCCAGATGCTCTGCCTTCTGATGATGCTTGCCGCAGTCTTTGTCTATATCCTGGGACGGAAACGTAAGACTGGCGCATTATCGAGACCTGGACGGTAAAAAGATCAGCTTCCGGGGTTTCTAATGGGACACGAAATTAGTTTTCGCACTCCGTCGAAGTCACAACTAAAATCATGGAAAAAACTTTACCAGGCAAAGTATCGCCGCGAAGAAGGTCTTTTCCTTGCCGAAGGCAATAAAGTTGTCCACGAATTGCTTGCGAGCAATTGGGAGACAAGGGCGATTCTGGTGATGAAAAGGAAAGAACCGGAATGGCAAACCCTTCTTTCCACGCTACCCGATCAAATTGACATATACGGACTGTCGGAAAGAGAATGGGGCGCCTTAACTCAGGACAAAGGGCCGGAGGGGATAATAGCCGTTGCTGCAATGCCAGCCCGCACAAACATCGAAGAATTGCTGGCGCGCGGGAAAGGCCATACGCTCGTGCTTTACAGGATAGGAAATCCCAACAATCTTGGTGCTGTCTTGAGGGCCGCACACTGGTTCGGCATTGAGACGATAGTCCTCAGCGCAGGATCCGCTGATTTTACAAATCCCAAGGTCGTGAGGGCGGCGATGGGATCGCTGTTTCACCTGCAGGTGATTGCGGATGTTGATTTAGCTCTAGCATTGCCCGTGATCAAAAAACATTTTTCGGTTGTAGGGTCTCACATAAGAAGAGGGATGATGCCGCATGCTTGCGAGAAGAAGACCGCCCTCCTTATGGGGAGTGAAAGCCATGGGTTGCCGGAGATACTTATTGGTCTTGCCGATGAAGTCTGGCACATTACCGGCAAAGGAGCGGCGGATTCTCTCAGCCTTCCGCAGGCGGCAGCGATCATGATGTATGAATGCACGAGAAATCTCCGCGACGGGAACGAGAGGTGAGAAGATGAAGCCGTACATTCAGGTGCTGACAACGACGGAAAAGAAGGAAGATGCGGAAAGAATCGCCATTGCCCTTGTCGAGAAGAAGCTTGCCGCCTGCGTGCAGATAGCGGGCCCGATCACGAGCGTTTACCGCTGGAGGGGAAATATCGAAAGGGCCGTCGAGTGGCAGTGTCGGATAAAAAGCAAAGAAGTTCTGTACAGGGAAATCCAGGAGACCATCAAGTCGATCCATCCTTACGAAGTGCCGGAAATCATCGCCACACCTATTGCGAGAGGAAGCGGTGAATACCTGGAGTGGCTGGAAAACCAGGTGCGGTGAGAAAGACGCAATTTCGGGCAGTCGACATGCTTATGAAACTTGTGTTATAGACAAATGGCCTTATTGCTTGCCGGCGACATAGGCGGGACGAATACCCGTCTCGGGCTCTTCTCCGAAGAAAAGGATTTACGTTCGCCTCTTAAGTTTGCGAATTTTCGGAGCGGAGATTTTTCAAGCCTCGCCGCAATCGTCAAAGAATTCCTTAAAGGCGCGGAAATGCCGGTTACTGCCGCCTGCTTCGGCGTTGCTGGACCGGTCGTGCAAGGGGTTGCCAGGATCACCAATCTCCCATGGACCCTCGATGAAAAAAGACTTGCGAGCGATCTCAAACTGCGGGCCGTCAGGCTTGTCAATGATCTCGGAGCCCTCGCCTTCATGGTACCCCTTCTCGAAGAACGCGACATCCACGCACTGAATGAAGGCATGCCCGTCCCAGGTGGTAATTGCGCCGTCATCGCGCCCGGAACAGGACTGGGAGAGGCATTCCTGACGTGGGAGGGAGAGCGGTACCGCGGTCATCCGTCGGAGGGCGGCCATGCAGACTTCGCTCCGGGGAACAAGCTGGAAGGAGAACTCCTCGCTTACCTTCAGGAGAAGCTCGGCCATGTAAGTTACGAGAGCGTATGTTCAGGTCCGGGAATATTAAATATCTATTGTTTTCTTCGCGAGAAGTGCTATGCTGAGGAACCATCTTGGCTGTCCTCGAGGCTTACTGGAGCGAGGGACCCTGTACCCATCATCGCGGAAGGCGCTCTTGAGCCTGCAGTTCGCTGCGATCTCTGCGTGATGACTTTTAATCTTTTTGCTTCCATCCTCGGAGCAGAAGCAGGAAATATGGCTCTCAAGGTAATGGCAACGGGTGGTGTTTATCTGGGGGGGGGCATTCCTCGCCGCATAATGCCATACTTGGGAGATGGTCGGTTTATAGAATCGTTCCGGTATAAGGGACGGATGTCCGGCCTGGTTTCACGGATGCCGGTCTTCGTCATTCTCGATCCTCAGGTTGCCCTGCTCGGTGCCGCAGGCTATGGCCTTGAACTTCTAAGGGGCCGGATGCTATAACCAGGAGGTGAATAATGCATATGAAACCGTCATTTGTTTTCACCCTGATATTGTGTTTGGTCACGGCAGGCTGCGCGGCGCTGAATTATCCCGACAAAAATGCAGAAGACCTTCAGAGATCCAAGGCATCTATAGCTCAGCTAAACGAGCAGGTAGCCTCGCTGAACAAGGAAATCACCTTGTTGAAATCCGAGGTACAGAAGATGAAGGATGCGGAGGCCGCTCCCGTCTCCGAGGAGAAAGGGACTGTTTCCGAGAAGGAGAAGGTAAAGGAAGTTGATATTTCAAAAAAAGACGAGGTGAAGAAGCCGGCGGAAGAAAGTCCGGCCGCAGAAGCGAAGGTAACGAGCATCAAAGACCTCAAGGTAAAGGTTTTGAGCGGAAACGGAAAATTAGCAACGGCAAGACAGTTCTCGAAGAAGCTTATCGCCATGGGCTACAGGGTTGAAGATATAGGAAACGCATCCCGCGCGGATTACAAAGCTAATACAATTTACTTTGCTTCGAATTTCAAGAAGGAAGCGCAGAGCTTGGCCGCCCGCCTAGGGGACAAGACGGTCGTCAAGCCTCTCACCTGGTCCTCGGTTTATCATATCATTGTTGTCGCGGTGCCGTGAGATCAAGCGCGGTGTTCAGTGTGCCAGGCTTGCACGTAAATCCCGGACCGTGTCACTTACGATGATGGAGGGAAGTGATAGAGATGAAATACGCTGAAATCCAAAAAATGGCAAAGAAGATGGGGATCAACACCTACCAGATGAAGAAGAACGATATGATCCTCGCCATACAAAGAGCGGAGAACAATATCGAATGTTTCGGCACGGTCAGGGTTGAAAATTGCCAGGAGCTTTCGTGCCTCTGGAGGGAAGACTGCGTAGCCCTCAGCAAGAGCAACCAGAAGAGCTGGTCCTGAATGTGATTCTTGAATTACCCGGGAGCCCCTAAGGTCTTGATCCAGTTGACCCATGTCTTAAGAGGCGACCTT
>DATJBN010000229.1:0-3021 GCA_035515335.1 Syntrophales bacterium
ACATCGCCGCATCCCTTTCACGGTTTCCACGTCATGGGTGAGCACGAGAGCGAATCGCTTGCCGTCCGGCCATCCGGTCCAGCCCTGAGGAGGATGGGAAGCCTGCTCGTCGATGGGCCACGTATGTGCGCAGTTGGCCAATTTCCTGTGTATCGTCGCTCTCCGCACTTCAATCTGCAGCCAGCGTGGGATCAGCGGCTTTGCAATGTAATACATTTTTTTGAGGTAATGGTTCACATTGTTTCCTGACACGGACAAGTCGGCACTAAAAAGGCTTGGATCGCTAAGGCACGAAGGCTTATTGCCATTAAATATGAAGGTTCATGTTTGCTTCGCTTTCCTCTGCGACCTCTCCGGCATAATGCATGCCATGTTGTTTTCATCCCATGTGCCGGTATAAGACCGACCCCGCGAGTTTCAGAAGAGGAATTGGCATGTTCCTGAAAATCCAGTTATGAAGTCCCGTTATCGGTTCATCATGTCTGATAAAGGCATTCCGCCTGAGATCATATCGGTAATAGCATATCGGAAATTCCCGTGCGCCCCATCCCTGCTTGAATTGCAAAAGACCTTTGTTTTCGTGCTCGGTTCTGCCGAAGCTGAACCGCGAGCAGCCGACCCTTCTGCACCACCGTATGGCTTCCCACATGACGAGATTATTCGCCCGAAGGTGTCGGTACCGCTTGTCTGAAGCTCCGTATTTATAGAATGCCTGGTCTCCGAAATAACAATAGACTGCGCCGGCGATCCAGTTCCCGTTATAGGATGCGAGAGCCACAAAACCGTGATTCCTTGCCATGACATGGTCATGAATTTTCTTGAACCATAAGTACGGCTGGGGAGGAAGGCCGTGGTCCTTTCTCCTCATGCAATGAAGCCGGTAGAATTCCCGGACAGCGTCCAATGATCTGGTGATGGTGACTGCGACACCTTCCTTCTCCGCTTTTCTGATATTTCTTTTCGTACTGTCCCTGAAATGCGAAAAGATCGTTTCTTCTTTTTGGGAGAGATCCAGGGTGTGACCATAAAAAAAAGAAGAAGGTGTGATTTCACGCGAGAACGGATGTTCGGTCCTCAATTCGAAGTACTTCCATCCTGCTCTTTTGCCATAGGTGATCAAAGAGGCCATGACATCATCGAGCACTGTTTGTTCAGATATGATGGGGTCGCAATAGTCGGTGAAAGGGAGGGACACCCCGCGCTTGCCCGTCACCATGCTGTTGACTTCCATGATTGGTATCAGTGCCGATAGTTTGTCATTCTGTACCGTCGTAAAATAACGAGGGGTATAGTGATACGATTCCGAGAGCACCGATGCCCAGTTCGAGGTATGAAAAAAAGAATGACCCGGATTCGTGAGCAGCAGTTCATTCCAAGCGGGATACTGCAGGGGGTTTATGATTCCCATTTCAGCTTTCATGAATGCGGTTGCTCGATAAGGCCTGAACCGCTGAGAAGACTCACTTTTCGTCCTGGGAATTGACGAACTCACGGATCCTTTCCACAACCTGTTTTTGCTGATCGTCCGTAAGGCCCGGGAATATGGGCAAGGAAAGGATCTCTTGCGCCGTCCGTTCCGAGACGAGGAGACTTCCATTCCTGATCTTCGCGGCTGCATAGGCTTTCTGCTGATGGAGCGGGATAGGATAGTGAAGACCGGTGGATATATTCCTCTTGGAAAGGAAAGATTGAAGGGCATCGCGCTTTTGCGCCCGGATGACGAATAAGTGATACACAGCCCGCGACCATTCCGGCTCATAGGGGAGAGCAACACTGTCAACAGACGCTAAAAGTTCGTTATATCGCTTCGCGATCCGCCGTCGTTCGTCGTTCCATGCAGCGAGCCGTTTGAGCTTTATCCGTAAAACGGCCGCCTGGATCGCATCCAGGCGGCCGTTGTAACCCTGGATATCGTGGTGATACTTTGTGCTCTGGCCGTGGTCGCGGAGCTTTCGGATAGTCCTGGCAATGCCTTCGTCGTTCGTGGTGACCGCGCCCGCTTCGCCGCAGGCCCCGAGGTTCTTGCCCGGATAAAAGCTGAACGCCGCCGCAATCCCCATGGTCCCCGCTTTTTTCCAGCAATTCTCGCGCCTCGAAAAATACTCTGCACCGTGCGCCTGGCAGGCGTCCTCGATGACGGCCAGATTATACTGTTTTGCCAGTCCCCTGATCCGGTCCATGTCGGCAATCTGGCCGTAGAGATGCACGGGGATTATCGCGGTGACCGACTTCCGAGTGTGTTGATGGACCGTCCTGCCTGTTCCTGGATCAAAGGTACAATGCTTCTCCAGGAATTCGCGAAGCTTGTCCGGGTCCATGTTATAGGACCGTTCGTTAATATCGATGAATTCCGGATCTGCTCCTGCCTGTGAGATCGCTTCCGTCGTGGCGATGAAGGTATTCGGGACGGTCAGTACAATGTCGCCTTTGTTTATCCCTGCCGCTATCAGTGAGAACCGCAGGGCATCGGTGCCGCTGTTGACGCCGATGCAGTATGTCGTGCCGCAAAAAGAAGCGAAATCCTGTTCGAACTTTTCGACCGACGGCCCGCCTATGAATTGGCCGGTATTCAGAGCGTCACGAAAGACGGCAACGAGATCTTCTTCCATCCCTCGGTGCAGACTAACCAGATCGATGAAGGGAATCTGATCATTCATGTTCGATCCTTCTGACGATCTTTGCCGGATTTCCCGCAACGATGGTGTTCTGCGGGACATCTTTTGTTACGACACTTCCGGAACCGATGATTGCTTTTTCCCCAATCGTGATATTACACAGGATCGTCGAACCGGAGCCGATAGAGGCACCCTTTTTCACAATTGTCGGGACCACTTTCCAGTCGGCCTCGCTCTGCAGGCCTCCCCTTCCGTTCGTGGCACGCGGGTACTTGTCATTGATGAACGTCACTCCGTGGCCGACGAAGACATCGTCTTCGATGGTGACGCCTTCGCAGATGAAAGTGTGGCTCTGGATCTTGCAGTTCTTCCCAATAACGGCATTCTTCTGCACCTCCACGAATGT
>DATJBN010000230.1:0-8958 GCA_035515335.1 Syntrophales bacterium
CGGCAAATCATTTTACCCCGCATCGGTGAAGGCGGTTTGTCCGAACATGAAACTGACAACGCAGGAGAAGGTCCTCTGGGCCCTCGAGGAGATGCAGTACGAAGTCACCGTGCCTTCCGGCGTAATAGAAAGAGCAAATAACAGTCTCCGGATCATGCTCGAGCACTAGTTTATAAAATGAGGATGTGAATATGGAAACATTCGCAACCACAGTAATAAGAAAAGGCGTTCGTGAGAAGACCGCACGCAGCGTCTCCGAAGAAATACCCCTCACGATAGAGGTGAATGGGAACGAGCTCGTCACACTGCTGGCGAGTCCCAATGATCTCGAGAACCTCGTCTACGGATTTCTGTATAACGCAGGTTTTATCGAGCAGGCCTCCGATGTGAAGAGCGTGATAATCGACCGGGATCGCTGGAAGGCCTCCGTAAAGATTGTGGGTGAGGGCATCTCCGAAGAAATGCTCTTCAAGAGGATATATACGTCCGGATGCGGCAAGGGCGTCATCTTCCATAACCCTCTTGATGTCGTCCACAGGGTGCGGATGCCCGATGGATTTTCATTACACCACGGGAAGATTGAAGAATTCATGGGAATATTTCAAACGGGATCTTCCGAGCACAGGGAGACGCGGGGCGTTCACAGCAGCGCCCTGGCGGACACAAAAGAGATTCTCATTTTCCGTGACGATATCGGTAGGCACAACGCTATAGACAAGGTCATCGGTGAAGCCCTCTGCCGAGGACTTGGATTTGAAGACAAGATAATCCTGACCAGCGGCCGAGTTTCATCGGAGATCCTCTCCAAGATACTGCGGTGTCGGGTTCCCGTCATCGTGGCCGCAGGAGCCCCGACCAACCAGGCGGTAAAACTGGCAGCGAATGTCAATCTGACTGTAGTTGGTCTCGCACGGGGAAGCATAATGTGCATCTTCAGCGGTGAGGAAAGAATCGTCTGACAGATGTTGCATCAAAATGCAGCAGGATAGAGCCCGATAGCCCTGACCGGCCATCTTTTCCTCATCGATTTTCTCCCCAGATTTTTCCCGGGCAGAGTTTATGGAACAACGAGGACGATTACAAGAGATGATATGAAAGGTGAGATGAAATGAGCAAGATAGACAATAAACTGAGAATAGAAACCCTGGCTCTGCACGGCGGCCAGGAGGCAGATCCGGTGACGGGTGCGCGGGCCGTTCCCATTTACCAGACAACTTCATATCAATTCAAGAATACGGAGCATGCGGCCAGCCTCTTCGGTCTAAAGGAATTCGGAAATATATATACACGTCTCATGAATCCGACCACGGACGTGCTGGAGAAGAGGATGGCGCTTCTCGACGGCGGCGTGGGGGCCCTGGCTGTTGCGAGCGGCCAGTCGGCGATAACTCTCGCCCTCTTGAATATCACCAGAGCGGGCGATGAGATCGTTTCAGCCGACAACCTCTATGGAGGGACATACAACCTCTTTCATTATACTTTTCCCCGCCTGGGAATAGAGGTCCGTTTCGTCAAATCGAATGATCTCAACGCTCTCAAGAAAACGATCACGCCGAAGACTAAGGCGGTCTATGCAGAGTCCATCGGCAATCCCAAGCTTGATGTGGCAGACCTTGAAGGCATCGCCCGCATTGCGCACGAGAACGGCATTCCTTTTGTGCTTGACAACACGGTATCTCCGTATCTCCTCCGGCCCATTGATTTCGGTGCGGACATCGTCGTTTATTCTGCCACCAAGTTCATCGGCGGCCACGGCACCTCGCTGGGAGGCATCATCGTTGACTCCGGCAAGTTTGACTGGACGCAAGGGAAGTTTTCCACAATAGCCGGGCCTGATCCAAGCTACCACGGACTCAATTTCGTGGAGGCACTCCGGCCTTTCGGAAACGTCGCTTATATCACGAAGGCGCGGGTGGCGCTTCTCCGTGACCTGGGGCCGGCTCTCTCGCCATTCAATTCTTTCTTATTCCTTCAGGGGCTTGAGACGATCCACCTCCGGATGCCGCGTCATTCGGAGAATGCGCTCGCCGTGGCAGAGCATCTTGAGAAGCATCCGAAGATCGCGTGGGTCAACTATCCCGGCCTCAAATCGAGTCCGGAGCGGGAACGGGTGGCCAGGTACCTCAGAAAAGGCGCGGGCGCGATCATCGGGTTCGGGATCAAGGGCGGGATTGCCGCGGGCAGAAAGTTTATCGATTTCCTGGAGCTCATATCGCATCTCGCCAATATCGGGGATGCAAAGACGCTTGCCATACATCCGGCGACCACGACTCACCAGCAGCTTTCGTCAGATGAACAGCTCGCAACGGGCGTGACGCAGGATTTCATTCGCCTGTCCGTGGGACTGGAGCATGTCGATGACATCATAACCGACATCGATCAGTCCCTGGCAAGGGCATGATTTTGAGGAGGACACAATGGGAAACATCTATGCAGATATCACCAAGACAGTGGGAAAGACGCCGCTCGTGCGGCTGAACAGGGTATCCGCGGGAACGAATGCGGATGTGATAGTGAAGATCGAATCCTTCAATCCCCTTTCCAGTGTGAAGGACAGAATCGGCGTTGCCATGATAGAGGCGGCGGAGAAGGCGGGTCTGATCAACAAGGATACGGTGATCATCGAGCCGACAAGCGGGAATACGGGCATCGCCCTCGCGTTCGTATGCGCGGCCAAGGGATACCGCCTCATTCTTACGATGCCGGAGACGATGAGCGTTGAGAGGAGACAGCTCCTCACGATACTCGGTGCGGAGCTGGTGTTAACGGAAGGGGCAAAGGGGATGAAAGGGGCTGTCGACAAAGCGGAGGAGTTGGCGAAAGACTATAAGAACAGCTTTGTTCCCCAGCAGTTCAAGAATCCCGCCAATCCGGAGATCCATCGCCGGACTACTGCGGGAGAAATATGGCGCGATACGGACGGCAAGGTTGATTATGTCATTTCCGGTGTTGGTACGGGTGGAACGATTACCGGGATAGGCGAAGTACTGAAGAAGAGAAAACCCGGTGTGAAGATGATCGCCGTCGAGCCTGTTGATTCGCCGGTCCTCTCCGGCGGAAAGGCGGGACCTCACAAGATACAGGGGATCGGCGCCGGGTTTGTCCCGGAGGTGTTGAACAGAAATATGATGGATGAAATCATCCAGGTATCCCATGAAAATGCCGGTGAAATGGCGAGACGCCTGGCGAAAGAGGAGGGCATACTTGTGGGCATATCGAGCGGTGCCGCCCTCTGGGCCGCACTCGAAGTTGCAAGAAGAAAAGAAACAGCGGGAAAGATGATAGTCGTAATCCTCCCGGATACCGGCGAAAGGTATCTCTCGACATGGCTGTTTCAGAAGTAGCAGGTGATCTTTAATGGTAGAAAGAGAAGTTGGAACAGATATCAGTAATTCAGTAGGCGTTGTTGAGACGCAGATTTTCACCTTTGCGGGAACGGGCGATGAGCTTAAACTCGAAAGCGGTGAGAAGCTGGGACCTGTAACCATCGCCTATGAGACATACGGAAAGCTGAACAGGGGGAAGACAAACGCCATTCTTGTACTGCATGCCCTTTCCGGAGACGCCCATGCGGCGGGCGTTCACAGAGGAGAGGACAATAAAGGCTGGTGGGATGACATGATCGGGCCGGGAAAGGCCTTCGATACGGACAGATATTTCGTGATCTGCTCAAACGTGATCGGGGGATGCAAGGGCTCGACAGGGCCCTCTTCCACAAATCCGGCAACCGGCAGACCCTATGCCCTGGATTTCCCGTTCATCACGATTGCCGACATGGTTAACGCGCAGAGGCATCTCATTGATTACCTGGGTATCGACAGGCTCCTCTGCGCGACAGGCGGATCGATGGGCGGGATGCAGGTGCTGCAGTGGGTCGCGTCATATCCGGAAAGGGTGCGCTCCGCCATTCCGGTAGCGACGGCGCTCAAACACTCGCCCCAGCAGATTGCCTTCAATGAAGTAGTGAGACAGTCGATCATGGCCGACCCGGCATGGCACGAAGGAGACTACTATGAATACGGTCAGCCGGAAAAGGGGCTCGCGCTCGCGCGCATGATAGGACACATCACCTTCATGAGCGATCAGTCGATGGAGGAGAAATTCTCGCGGCGCTTGAAAAGCGGGAAATTCAGCTTCGGATTCGACGCCGATTTCGAGGTGGAGGGTTATCTGCACTACCGGGGCGCAAACTTCGTGAAGCGCTTTGACGCCAACTCGTACCTTTACATCACGAAGGCACTCGATTACTTCGACCTCTCCGGAGGCCGGCTGATACCGGGTGGGAAGACGGTAGACACGCGCTTCCTCGTCATCTCCTTCAAGTCGGACTGGCTCTATCCTTCGTATCAGTCTCAGGAGATAGTGAGGCTCCTGAAAAGAAAACGTGTAGATGCAACGTACTGCGAATTGAATACCACGTACGGCCATGACGCCTTTCTTGTAGAGGTCGAGGAGCAGACGACCTTGATCAAGCATTTTCTGGACAAGACCTTCAACGGTTATCTGGTGGCGGAGAACAATGGCGACTGAACGGATTCGTCTCGATCACAGGATCATCTATTCGATCATCGAGCCCGATTCACGGGTCCTCGACCTTGGATGCGGCGAAGGGTATCTCTTGTATCCCCTGGTCAGGGATAAGCATGTGCAGGCCCAGGGGATCGAGCTTGACGACAAGGCCATCCAGGAGTGCGTAAAGAAGGGCCTGAGTGTCTTTCATGACGACATCGAACGCAGCCTACGGGAGTATCCGGCCAATTGCTTTGATTACGTCATCCTGAACCAGAGCATGCAGGAAGTCAGGAATGTGGACTTTGTCATCAGGGAGGCCCTCCGCATCGCGACCAAAGTCATCGTGGGATTTCCGAACTTTGCCTACATCAAATCCCGGGCGATGCTCTTCTTCCGGGGCAAGGCGCCGATCACCAGGTCCCTTCCGTATCTCTGGTTCGACACGCCGAACGTCCGTTTTCTTAGTATCGATGATTTCCGGGATTACTGTGCGGAGAAGAATATCCGTATCGTTGAGTCCCATTACCTGGGCGAAGGAAAGGTTGTGCATTTCTGGCCCAATCTGTTTGCACTGAATGCGATCTTCGTTTTGGCGAAAGGAGAAGCAGTTAAAAAATGAAATGGGATACACTGAGCCGAAATGTGCTAGGGGGAAAATCGCTGACGCATAAGCAGGCCCTCGGCATCCTCGAAACATCCGACGACGAACTCCTTGCCGTTCTCGACGCGGCATTTGCGATTCGCCGCCGCTACTTCGGACGCGGCGTCAGCATTCATGTCATCCGCAACGCAAAGAGCGGGCTGTGCAGCGAGAACTGCTCGTTCTGCAGCCAGTCTGCCGTGTCTACAAGTGGCATACCCCGGTACCAGATGCAGTCCGTTGAGGAGATACTGGAAGGGGCAAGAGATGCGCACAAATTTACTGCGGTGAGATATTGCATTGTCACCAGCGGACGAAGCCCCGGAGAAAAAGACCTTGCGACAATATGCGAGGCTGCCCGGCTGATAAAACAGGAAGTGCCCGTACAGATATGCACGTCGCTCGGATTACTGTCAAAGGAGCAGGCGGAGCGATTAAAAAAGGCCGGTGTTGATCGATACAATCATAATCTCGAAAGTTCGGAGCGGTTTTATTCTTCTTTTTGCACGACACATGCGTTCAGTGATCGGGTGGCCACGGCGAAAGTTGCGAAGGCGGCGGGGTTGGAGCTATGCAGCGGCGGACTTGTCGGCATGGGCGAGGGTTTGCAGGACAGGGTAGATCTGGCATTTGCTTTGCGGGACCTTGATGCGGATTCTGTGCCGCTCAATTTTCTGGATCCCCGACCGGGAACGCCGCTTGCGGGACTTACCAGGCTTACCGCTGGAGATTGCCTGCGGACGCTCGCCATGTTTCGCTTCGTAATTCCAGATAGGGAGATTCGTATAGCCGGGGGCCGTGAGGCATGTATTGGCAGCTTACAGGCGTTGTCTCTCTATGCGGCCAATTCTCTGTTTACCAAGGGCTATCTCACAACTCCCGGACAGGGTTATGAGGCTGACATGGAGATGATCAGGCAAGCGGGATTTACGGTTACTGAGATTGTTGAATGAATAAATGGGCGACGAGCGATGTCTGCGCGACTTGTCCACCTGAAAACTGATTGTTAAGTTTCTATCGTTGATAGAAGCAAAGAAAGAGAAATGCTGTTTGAAGGAGAGCCGCCATGCCGAGCATAACACTAAGAGAATGCCCGAAAGTATACATCCTGGAAACGCATCGCTCCAAGACGCCCGCCGATACCCTGCAATTTGTAGAGAGAATCAAGGAAACGGCTGGAATGCTTTCTTTCCGTAATGCGACGCAAGTCGATCGGATCGGGATACAGGTCTTCACCTGCGACCGCATCCGGCCCGACGGTTCAAAGACGAGCCACACGGGAAAAGGCATCTCGCCGATTCAGGCGCAGGTCTCCATTACAATGGAGGCGATCGAACGCTACTGCTCAGAGTTCCGGCCGGAATACCGGGAAAGGCTCGTCAGGGGGAGCTATCGCGGCCTCCGAGACAAGCACAACGTCCTCGATCCTCGGGATCTCATCTTGTCGCGGTTTAGCAATTATGATGACGGCAATGAAATCCTCTGGGTATGGGGATGTGATCTATCCAACGAAGAGGACATTCTGGTTCCGGCATGTGCCGTCTATCATCCGTATCATGAGGATAATGTCCTTTTGATGAGCACCCATACCAACGGCATTGCGGCAGGTAATACCATGGAGGAGGCCGTGATTCACGGCCTTGCGGAGGTGATCGAACGGGATGCCTGGAGCATTGCGCAGTATTCGCATCAATTCCATGATGCAATCTTTATCGAAGATGTCCCGGAAAATGAATTCATCATCGGCATTTTCGAGAGGTTTGAAAAGACAGGTATTGAAATCGTGGCTAAAGACCTGACAACAGATGTTGGCATGCCGGTAGTCGCTGCCTTTTCCAGGGATCTGCAGCATTTGACCATGGCGCCCATAGACGGCTTCGGAGCCCATGTTGATCCCCGGGTCGCCACGGTTCGCGCTATTCTCGAGATTGCGACTACCCGTGCCCTTTTTATCCAAAAATACGGACTCGAAGGTATGTGTGATACTGTTCCCCTGTATCTGAGGGAAGGTGAGGATGAGGACCCCCGCTTCTATGCCCATCGTCAGAAAGGCATAAAGGAGCTTGAAATAGGCTACAGCTCTGACATCCTTGTCGATATTCAGAACATGATTGGTAGGCTGCAATCGCGAGGGCTTGACCGCTTGATCGCTGTCGATCTCACAAGATCCGATGTGGGCATTCCCACGGTCCGGATGATAGTGCCAGGAATGGAGGCTTATTGTTTTGACAAGACACGGGTTGGTGAAAGGGCAACAAGGGTTCTCGAGACGGGATATGATCGATAATCGGGGTGAAGACAAGCGATGAAATTTTACCGAACGATAAAGGAAGATATAGAAACAGTATTCAAGAAAGACCCTGCCGCAAGAAGCGTGATAGAAGTCCTGACCTGCTATCCCGGACTCCACGCGGTCTGGATGCATCGCATCGCCTATTTCCTCTGGCAGTGGAAGCTGCGGCTCTGCGCCAGGCTCATTTCGCATATCAGCAGGTTTCTTACGGGTATTGAAATCCATCCCGGTGCGCGTATCGGAAGGCGCTTCTTTATCGATCACGGCTCCGGCGTCGTCATAGGCGAAACATCGGAGATCGGAGACGACGTTCACCTGTATCAGGGAGTAGTTCTGGGCGGAGTTACACTTCAGAAGAGGAAGCGACATCCAACGGTGGGAAATCATGTCATGATAGGCGCGGGGACCATCGTCCTCGGGCCCATCGTAATCGGGGACGAAGCGCGGATCGGTGCGGCGTCGCTCGTAATCCACGATGTGCCCGCGGAAGCCATAGCCGTGGGAGTACCGGCCAGGCTAGGCCTCGGATTCTCAGGGAAAGAGATCCAGGAAATGACCGATAACAAACTCCCTGACCCTGTTGCCGAGGCTTTAAGGTTTTTGGGGAGGCAGATCGAAACGCTGGAAAAGAGAATGGCGGAGATGGAGCAACATCAGGGAATCAAGGTGGAGCTTGACCGCTACGTGGAAGAAAAGAAGCAGGAGATAACGAGCATGTTTTGGTCGGAGGAGGACTTCTCCGTCGGAGCTGGCATTTAGACACAATATTCGCTTTCCAAAATTTTTCTATGAATCGTAAAGCTATTGTCCTGCTGTCCGGCGGCCTGGACAGCACCCTCGCCGTCAGGCTGATGATCGACCAAGGGATTGAAATAACGGCGGTACACTTTACCAGCATCTTCTGCAACTGTACGCCGAGAAAGGCCGGATGCAAGCTGCAGGCCCGGAAGATTGCCGAGGAGCTCGACGTTCCCATCCATGTCATCCACAAAGGCATGGATTATATCAGGATGGTCGAGGATCCTCCGCACGGTTATGGCAGCGGCATGAATCCATGTATTGATTGCAGGATATACATGCTGAGAAAAGTTAAAGAGCTGATGCCGCAAATGGGGGCGTCTTTTGTGGTCACCGGTGAGGTGCTCGGCCAACGGCCCATGTCGCAGCATCGCAATACCCTGCGTCTCATCGAACGGGAAAGTGAATTGGAAGCCATGATTCTGAGGCCCCTCTCGGCACAGCATTTCAGTCCTACGATTCCCGAACAGGAGGGGATAGTGGACAGGCAGAAGCTCCTTGCAATCTCGGGCAGGTCAAGAAAAGAACAGATAGGCCTGGCTGAACGGTTCAGCATCAGCGACTATCCCTGCCCCGCGGGAGGATGTCTTTTGACGGACAAGGAGATTGCGGCAAGGCTCCGCGATCTTTTTGATCATGTTCCGGACTATGATATGACGGATCTGCATTTTCTCAAGATCGGGCGGCATTTCCGCTTCAATAGTGTGTTGAAGGT
>DATJBN010000231.1:0-6251 GCA_035515335.1 Syntrophales bacterium
GCCGCACACGAAAGCGCAGGCAATTGATGTGGGGAAAAAAGCCGCCGAGCTGGAGACATTCTTAAACGACCTTGCCGTGAAAATGCCAAAAGGCTCGCTGCCCGCCTCTGAAGTTTATGCGATGAGTCGTGCTGAGATGGCATGGGGGCGCGATCCATTTTTTGAGAAAAAATCTTTTCGGGAATGGGAAAGGCGCAAGGAAGGGGCGAAGACAGGTTTTGGATTATCGCAGAAAGTGAGCTTCAGCTATTCAGGGTACTTAAGGCTTAAAGACAAGAACATGGCTATCATAAACGGATTGGAATATGAAGACGGGGATCCTCTCGAGGTCGAGGGCTACGTTCTGAAGAAGATTTATCCCGGTAAAGTCATAATCGTCAACCAAAAGAGTGGGGCAAAATTTGAAGTTCCATTGCAGGAATGAAACAGGCAATGGGAAAGGGGAGCAGACCTTGACTTATTTTCGCTGTGAGAAGAAAGTTCGCTGGTTGACAATTGTCCTTTTCGTGGGCACCTTCACTGTTGCCGGCTGCGCCGATTACACGATGACAAAGAAAGACCCTTTCTTCGATAAGTGGGAAAAAATGGTTGAAACCTCGAAAGGAAACTCGCCTGCGCCCAGATCCCGAGAGAACATTCGGGAACTGATCAAGTCGGAGCAGCAGCGCCTGAAGGAGGAGCGGCAGAGCCTGGGTGGCAAGAGCCTGCCGGAAACTCCGATCAGCCTGAGAATCCGCCAGGCGGACGTCAAAGTTGTTCTCCGTTCTCTTGCCCGCATTGTGGGCCAGAATGTATTGGTCAGGGATGATATAAAGGGAGATGTGAGTATCGACTTTAAGAACACTCCATGGAACCAAGCATTCACCAGCATTCTCAAGAATCAGGGGTTGGCGTATGAGTGGGAGGGCAACATCATCAGGGTGGTGACGATAGCGGATAAGGAGCAGGAGCTCAAGCGGAAGACGCAGGAGAAGGACGAGAAACTTGTGGAGCCGCTCATAACTGTATTCGTTCCGATTGACTATGCAAACACGAAAGACTTGAGGGATAACCTTAACGACCTTCTGATAAAAGACAAAGAGGGCAAGGCGAGGGGCTCGATAAGGGTCGACGAACACACCCATGGCTTGATCCTCAACGCAATACGCAATGATCTGGAAAAGATGCTGCCAATCATTGATCAGATCGACAAACCCACGTCGCAGATATTGATCAAGGCCAACATAGTGGAGACAACCAAGAATACCGCAAGGAACCTCGGTATCCAGTGGGGCGGGTGGGGCAATACCGGCAATTTCTACGTTACTCCTGGCGGAACAAGGACTCTTCCTGGCCAACCGTACACCCCTGTCTTTGGCGCCCCGGGCATAAGTAACAACGGATTTGCGGTGAATTTCCCAGTATCCACGGCTGCAATGACCGCGGCTGGTGGTGCGGGTTCTCTGGGTTTCATGTACCTGACTGCCAACAACGCGCTTGAATTGCAGTTGAATGCCCTCCAACAGGACGGGAAGCTGAATATCCTCTCGACTCCTTCGATCACCACAATGGACAATCAAATGGCCTACACTGAAAATGGGCAGCGTGTGCCTTATGTGACGCAGCAGATAAGTGGCGGTGTTGTGACAAACACCGTAAGCTTTGAGAACGTTGTCTTGCGTCTGGAGATTACGCCTCACGTGATTGATGGGCAAACACTCAAGATGAAAGTTGTTGTCAAGAAGGATGAAATAGATACATCCCTTACAGTGCTGGGGAATCCGGGTATATCCAAAAAGGAAACGAGTACGAACCTGATTGTCAGAGACGGAGACACGATCGTCATTTCAGGGTTGACGAAGGGAACCGGTCAGGAAGGCGAAAGTGGCATCCCTGGTCTCAAGGATGTGCCGGGGCTAGGATGGCTTTTCAAATCATGGAGCAAGAGCGAAACCATGGAAGAGGTGCTTATCTTTATAACGCCGACGATACTGCCGATCCAGACGGCCGCTGCTGGCGTAAAACATGAACCTGAGATGAAACAACTCGAACCAGTACAGAAGTTCGCGCCGCTGCAGCAATAAGATATGGATTATTTCAAGATACTAAATCTAAAGAGAGAGCCGTTTTCCAACTCACCTGAGCCAGATTTCTTCTTCGGGTCGGCAAAGCATGTGGGCTGTCTACAGAAGCTTGAGCTGGCAGTGCGTCTCCGCCGCGGACTGAGCGTTGTGATGGGCGACGTTGGCACCGGGAAGACGACACTCTGTCGCCAGCTCATCCTGAAATTTTCTGCATCCGAAGAAGATTCGAAACAGATCGAAACGCATCTCATTCTCGATCCATCCTTCACGAATCCCATTGAATTCCTTTCGAGCGTGGCACTTACTTTCGGCATATCGACGAACGGAGAGTCGAGTGAATGGCAGCTCAAGGAAGACATCAAGAATTATCTTTTTGCCAAAGGCGTCGATGAAGGGAAGATTGTTGTTCTTATCATAGACGAGGGGCAGAAGCTGCCTGACTTTTGTCTCGAGCTGCTGCGCGAGTTTCTCAACTATGAGACAAACCAATTCAAGCTGCTCCAGATAGTGATATTTGCGCAGAGGGAATTCGAGCAGATTCTCAAGAAGAAAAAAAACTTCGCAGACCGGGTGAACTTTTATTACCTGCTCGGGCCACTCAATTTCCGTGAGACCCAGGGTATGGTTAAGTTCCGCATATCGAGGGCGAGTGATGCTGCAAAGGCGCCCCCCCTGTTTTCATATCCGGGACTCCTGGCACTGTACCTGGCGACGGGAGGCTATCCCAGAAAGATTGTAACGCTCTGCCATCAGGTGATACTAGCGCTGATCATCCAGAATAAGTCGAAGGCGGGCTGGTTCCTCGTGCGCTCATGCAGCCGCAGGGTTTCTGCCGAGAAAAAGAAACTCCTCAAATGGGCGACGGCGTCGCTTCTTGCTGTCATCGTTGCCTTCGCGCTTGCGGCCGGATTCTATCCCGCGATGATCTTTCAAATCTGGCCGCGCACGGATGCGGTAGAGACGGTCAGGACTGAGACAGCATCAAGCCTTAGGGGTCCGGGCTATTCGAGTTCTGCTGTATCGGCGACTGCGGAAGATGTGAAATCCGTTGCGGTCGATCGCGGGCCAGAGAAGGATGTACCCGAGTTTCTCGGCAAGGTGGAGCTGAGAAGCGGGAGGACGATCTGGCGACTGCTCAATGACTTTTACGGGGATTTCGATAAAGACCTGTTGCGGAAGGTCGCGCGTGCCAATCCGCACATCAGGAACCTCGCGAGGGTGAGCGCGGGAGAGGTTATTGAATTGCCGGCTATCCCGGCAAAAGATAATCCCTTGGGTCCCGGAAAATGTTGGGTTCGCATAGCAAGAAGCGGGCAAATCGGAGAGGTCTACGAATTGTACAAAAACTATCTGCCGTCCATACCGTCTCTCTACTTCCTCCCTTACTGGAACAGCAGAGAGGGTCTGGGATTCGCAGTCGTCATGAAAGAAGGTTTCGCAAACCTCGATGATGCAATAGCCGCGGCGAGAAGGCTGCCGCAGCCGCTCGCGGCGAACGCAGAAGTGTTTGCAAAGGTGAGTGACGACACAGTCTTCTTCAAAAGATAGGGTCAGGGGAATCCCTGTCCCCTAATATAGAGGTTAGTCAAGGTGCCGGTAAAGAAGAAGCTTGGCGAGATGCTCATCGAGGAGGGTCTCCTTACAGAAGAACAATTGAAGAAGGCTCTCGCAGCGCAGGAGAAGGCGGGCCTGAAACTGGGTCAGTATCTTTTCAGGCAGGGGATCGTGAGCGAGCAGCAGATAGTCGACGTCTTGTGCAGACAGTTGAGGCTGAAGAAGTACCACCCCGACGCATTTCCCTTCGACATCGAGTTGGCTAACCTGATTTCTCTGGAAGATACCCAGAAATATCAGGTTGCACCTCTCATGAGAAAAGGCAGACTTCTGACGGTCGCGATGCTGGATCCCCTGGACATTAACGCACTCGACGTTCTCGAGATCCTCACAAATTGCGAAGTTGAAGCGGTGGTCTGTACGGAGCGCGAACTGAATCAGCTCATAAGCAGCGTGTACGGAACCCATTCGGGGCTGGGCGGCGTGCTCGAGAGCATTGATATCGAGGCCCAGCCTGTCAAAGACAAGGAAGAGGAAGAGGTTGCTGATGTTCAACTGGCATCGCTGCAGAATATGGCGGGAGAGGCGCCGATCGTTATCCTGGTGAACTCCATCTTCGCACAGGCGGTGCGTGAGGGAGCGAGCGACGTACATGTAAGCCCGCAAAAGGGTAGTATTCAGGTTCGGTTCCGCATAGACGGGAAGCTGCACGAGGTGCCATCCCCGCCGAAAACGCTTTTCTGGCCCATCGTCGCCAGGATAAAGATTCTCGCCAACATGGATATCACAGTGACAAGGGTGCCGCAGGACGGTCGTTTTACCCTGAGGATGGAAAACAAGGAAATAAATGTCCGCGTGTCATCCATACCGACGATACATGGCGAGAATATCGTCCTTCGTCTTCTCGATACGAGTTCGGGTATATACTCTCTCGACCTCCTCGGGATGGTCGCTGCGGACATAGAAAGAGTGAGGTCTCAGATAGAAAAACCTTACGGAATGATTCTGACGACCGGACCCACGGGATGTGGGAAGAGCACCAGCCTATATTCCATCCTGAATGAGCTCAACAGGTCGGACAGCAACATCATGACCCTCGAAGACCCTGTTGAATACCGCATAGAGAACATCAGGCAGGTGCAGTTGAATAGGAAGGCCGGTATGACCTTCGCCGGCGGCTTGCGGTCGATACTGCGTCAAGACCCGGATATCATCATGGTTGGAGAAATCCGTGATGCAGAGACGGCGGCAATCGCGGTTCAGGCCGCGCAGACAGGCCACAGGGTGCTTAGCACCGTTCACACCAATGATGCCGTGGGTGCCATCACGAGGTTCATCGACATGGGCATAGAGCCATTCCTTCTTTCATCGACACTTCTGGTATCTATTGCCCAGCGCCTCGTGCGGACGGTCTGTCCGTATTGCAGGGAGCCGTATAACCCCCCGGAAAAGATACTGGCGTCTTGGGGCTTGGAGGATTGGAATTCTGCAAATTTCCAACGCGGCCGCGGCTGTAGCCAGTGTTTTGGAACAGGCTATAAAGGTCGAACGGGTTTATTCGAGGTGCTTGTCAATGACGAGATGGTTCAGGATCTCATCATCAAGAAAAAATCTGCTCACGATATCACTCGAAAGGCTGTCGAGGCAGGCAACCTCAAAACCTTGAAATACGATGCGGGCAATAAAGTCTTAAAGGGTGTCACTACTCTTGAAGAAGCAAGCTCTGCCGTCATGATGTAAAGGAAATGAATGGTAGAACGCAGGATAAGGGTTAATCATGCCGAGTTTTACATATCAGGCTATAAACGAACGGGGCGCGACCATCCGTGGTGACATCGAGGCAGATTCGCGTGACAATGCTCTTGCCATGCTTGTAGACAGGGGCTATATCCCTTCAACCGTGCGGGAGAAGGGAGCCGGTTTCGCTTTCGGCCAGTGGTCAAAAAGGAAGCTCAAGAACCCGGTCCGGGCGGCAGATCTGATACTTTTCACAAAGCAGTTCAATTCACTATTCAAGGCTGGTGTACCCATAATCAGGGCTTTTCAAGTGCTCGAGGCGCAGACTCAGAATAGGAACTTGAAAGAAGCAATAGCAGCCATGTCCCTGAACATCAAGCAGGGGTCATCGCTTTACGGGGCCATGGAAAGACACACAGCGATATTCCCGCCACTGTATGTGAGCATGGTGAGGGCAGGGGAGACGAGCGGGACCGTTTCGGAATCCCTCGAACGGCTCATATACATCATTGAACACGAGGCCAAGATCAAGGCCGATGTCAAGTCCGCGCTACAGTATCCCATCATGGTTACTATTGCCCTTACCATCGCGTTCTTCGTTCTTCTCACGTTCGTCGTCCCGAAATTTGTCGAGATGTTTAACAAGGCGGGCATCGTTCTTCCCGTTCCGACGAGGATTGCGATAACGCTCTATACCTTTCTTGCAAACTACTGGTATCTCCTGATCCTTCTTGGAATCGGGGCATTCGTCGGCCTGAAGACATACTTGAAGACCGAGGAGGGAAAATATCAGAGGGACGCCCTGATCCTCCGCTTGCCTATACTGGGTCCTTTATTCATAAAGGCCGCGATGTCACGCTTTGCGAGCATCCTGGGTATGCTGCAGTCCACCGGCGT
>DATJBN010000232.1:0-9010 GCA_035515335.1 Syntrophales bacterium
CCGGTAATTCAAGGCAAATCGCAGTGGCGTCTTGATGGTGTCGTTTTCTCGAGATTTACAATAATAACAGGGCTCAATACGGTTGGAAAGACGCGCACATGCAATGTTATAAAAAATACTATGAGAAAACTTATAGAGCCTCTGCCACAACATCAATTCGGTAAACACAATATTGTTTTTAAGACTTCTGCGGATACGCTATATCAAAGTGTCTTAGAAGTTCGGCAAGATGCAAGTTTAAAAGGTCGCGTAGTGCAAGAACAGCTAAAAAAATAATGTCTTTGTCTGCCTTCTGCACTTCCGATCTTATTTGCGATATCAAAATTCTCACAGCAAAGTTCTTGACCTGGTATTAACTTGCAAGATATTCTTGTTCGCAGACTGATTATTATCTGAAATTCTTGTTTCTCCAAAGGAAATAGAATGAAAATTGGAATCATCCTTGAAACGAACGAGCCGGAAAAGGCATGGAACGCTATCAGATTTGCCAATGCTGCTCTTAATGAGGGGCATGAGGTTAAGCTGTTCTTAATAAGTGCGGGTGTGGAAGTTGAGAGCATCACCGACGCAAAGTATAACGCACAGCAGCAACTTAGGATGTTCGCTGACAGCAAAGGCGTTATCCATGGTTGTGGAACTTGCATCAAGAATCGTAACCTAACCGTGTCCGACATTATCTCTATTTCAACCATGATTGACTGTCTCAATATTGTCGAATGGGCCGACAAAGTTCTTACATTCTAAAACCGTTTTTATGTAGTTAGTATCCCATTGACATACAGGATTCCCTTTTCTATACTTCCACATTCCCAGCGGAATGCCTTTCTCAATCGTCGCTCTACATTACAAAAAGATTGTCCAATAATCAGGAGGTGACCTTGGATTTCTCCGAATCCCCGAAAGTAAAAGCGATACGCGGCGTCGTCCGCGAATTCATGAAGAAGGAAGTCTATCCGCTCGAGCCGATGCTCCGAGGCCAGGGTTTCGTTGCGTTGCTCCCGGAATTGAAGAAGGCACGCGAAAAAGCGCGGCAGACGGGTTTGTGGGCGGCCCACGTGCCTGAGAAATACGGTGGCGCAGGGCTCAAGCTTACCGAGTTCGCGCACATGAGCGAGGAACTGGGAAAGAGCCCGATCGGCCACTACCTCTTCAATGTCCAGGCACCAGATGTCGGCAACATGGAGATACTGATGGAGCACGGAACACAGGAGCAGAAGGAGAAATTCCTCATGCCGCTGATACGCGGCGAGATCCGGAGCAGCTTCACGATGACGGAGCCGGAATTTCCAGGCTCGAACCCCGTGTGGATGGGGACGACTGCGCATAAAGACGGCAACGAATGGGTGATCCGCGGCCACAAATGGTTTGCAACTTCGGTGGAAGGAGCGACCTTTGCGATCTGCATGGCGGTGACCAATCCCGAAGCGCCGTCTCCGTATGCCAGGGCGAGCATGATCATCGTACCCACCGACACGCCCGGCTTCGAGCACATCGGTAACATCTCGGTCATGGGTGAGCGCGGCGGAGACTGGGCGAGCCACGCGGAGGTCAGCTATCAAGGCGCACGCGTACCCCTCTCAAACATACTTGGCCAGGAAGGCATGGGCTTCGTGATCGCGCAGGAGCGTCTCGGCCCCGGACGCATCCATCACTGCATGCGCTGGATCGGAACAAGCGAGCGGGCGCTCGACATCATGTGCGGTCATGCGGCGACCCGTGAGCTCTCTCCCGGGAAACCGCTCGGGACAAAGCAGATCGTGCAGCAGTGGATTGCCGAGAGCAGGGCGGAGATCAATGCGGCCAGGCTTATGGTGCTTCATGCAGCGTGGAAGATAGAGCAGGAGGGAACCTACGCCGCGCGCGAGGAGATATCGCTCATCAAGTTCACCGTTGCAAGGATGCTGCAGCGCGTCCTCGACAGGGCAATCCAAACCCTCGGCGGCCTCGGCATGACAGACGACACGCCACTCGCCTTTTGGTATTCGCACGAGCGTGCCGCGCGGATCTACGATGGCGCGGACGAAGTTCACATCGAGGTGGTGGCACGCCGCATTCTCAGGAATTACGGCATAAAGGTGAAGTGAGGCAGTGATGACGACGGCAGGCGGTGTAGAGCTCGACGAAGCGGGAGCCGTGCGCAAAGGTGAGGAAATGGACGTCACTGCTGTCGATCTATGGCTCAAGGCCCGCGTCCCCGGCCTTGCCGGGGTGCCGCGCGTGACGCAGTATCCGGGCGGGGCTTCCAACTGGACATACCGCCTCGAGTATGAAAACCACGACCTTATCCTGCGGCGTCCGCCGGCCGGAACCAAGGCAAAGTCTGCACACGACATGGGCCGTGAATATAACGTCCAGAAGGCGCTGCGGCTCGTCTATCCCTATGTGCCAGAGATGATTGCCTACTGTGAAGATCCGTCCGTGCTTGGCGTTCCTTTCTATATCATGCGCCGCATCGCGGGGATCATCCCACGGGCCAGACTCCCAAAGGGCCTGGTACTTGACCCGCCGACCGCGCGCACACTTTGTCTCAGCTTAATCGACAGGCTTGTGGAGCTGCACAGGGTGGATGCGGAGAAGGTCGGGCTTTCGAAGATGGGAAAAGGGACTGGATATGCGCGGAGGCAGATCGAGGGCTGGAGCGACCGCTACGTTAAGGCTCGTACCTGGAACGTGCCGAGCTTCGAGAAAGTGCGGACATGGCTTAAGGATAACACGCCCGAAGACCTCGCCACCTGTGTCATCCACAACGATTTCCGCCTCGACAACATCGTGCTCGACCCGGAGGACCATACGCGGATCATCGGGATTCTCGATTGGGAGATGGCAACGCTGGGAGACCCGCTGATGGACCTCGGCAGCAGCCTTGCATACTGGATGCAGGCGGATGACAATGTTCTCCTGCGTATGGTGGGCAGGCAGCCCACGCATCTACCCGGAATGCTCACGCGGCGGGAGGTCGTTGAATACTATTGCGGCAAGATGGGCTTCAAGCCGGAGACATTCGTCCTTTATGAGGTCTTTGGCCTCTTCAGGCTTGCGGTAATCATACAGCAGATCTACTACCGCTATTTTCACAAGCAGACGCGCAATCCCGCATTCAGACATATATGGATCATCAACCACGCCATCGACCGTCAGTGCCGCAAGCTAATAAGAAAGAGCGCTTGAGGATTATTTCGCCTGCGACCTCCCTGCGAGTTCAGTTCTATCCCGCCAAGTAGTATTTCAGAGAAAAAGAGTCGGGTATTTGGAAGTTAGAAATCAGGGATTCCCTGATTGAGGCACAATTACGATTTGTGTACTCCCAAACATGAGCGACCATATTTTTTCGTTTTAGATGGACGGTGAGGCACCGGTTGAGCAATATCATGAAACAAGAGAAAGACGATAAAAGCTGGAGTCCTTATCTTGCCGGGACCCTGACAGGTCTGCTCCTTATCTTATCAGTCTGGTTTACTGGCAAGTACGTGGGGGCATCGACGACCTTCGTACGAACTGCAGGGCTAATCGAGAAGGCATTCAATGCGGAGCGTGTGGCCAGGATGGAGTACTTCATCAGGGAAGCGCCCATGATCGACTGGCAGTGGATGTTCGTCCTGGGAATCTTCTTAGGCTCATTGATTGCGGCGGCAACCTCCGGGACTTTCCGCTGGCAGGCAGTGCCTTCCATGTGGGAAGAACGTTTCGACTCGAAGAAGTCAAGAAGGGCAATTATCGCATTTGTGGGAGGCGTCATTGCGATGTTCGGTGCACGCCTTGCCGATGGGTGACCGAGTGGCCATGGACTGAGCGGTTCGCTTCAGTTGGCCGTAAGCGGATATATTGCCCTGATATGCTTCTTCATCGGAGGCATTATCATGGCCCGTATACTCTATGTTCGAGGTGAAAGGCCATGAGTGAACTCATATACGGTCTAGTAACAGGATGCGTATTCGGGTTTCTCCTGCAGAAGGGACGGGTGATTCGTTACGACAAGCAACTCGGGGCACTGCGTTTGATCGACATGACCATCGTAAAGTTTATGGTTTCGACAATCCTTGTTGCTATGATTGGAGTCTACATCCTGAGTGATCTGCGGACCGCCAAGCTGTCCATCAAGCCGACCATACTGGGAAGCAATATCCTGGGCGGTCTTATCTTCGGGATCGGCTGGGGTCTTCTTGGCTACTGCCCCGGCACGCAACTGGGCGCGCTGGGTGAAGGAAGATGGGACGCCGTATGGGGAATCCTAGGGATGCTTGCAGGCGCAGCTGTATTTGCCGAACTCTTTCCGGTTTTGAAGAGGACTGTGCTCACATGGGGTAACTACGGGAAGATTACAATCCCGCAAATGCTCGGAGTAAATCATTGGATTATTATTGTCCTTGTTGTCATGGGAGGCCTGCTGCTATTCAGGTGGTTTGAGAAGATTGGAAGATAAAGAATTTGTGTGAAAGACGGGTAATTCATAGCCGGCAATTATTTGAACCCTGCCCATGATATGAAAGAGAAGAAAGATCGGTAGCATTCTTCCCGTATCCCTTCCAAGAGTTCCCCCCGCTTTGTCCCGTCATCTGAATCTGTCGCGGCTTATTGACGAATCCTGCCGAAGCGTATATAAGATACTCCGCAACCGGCGCTGCCCTGTAAGATGATCTCCGCCGAAGAATGGAAGATATGATCACGAATTACAAGATGCTGATGAGGGAAGCTGCTGCCCGGGGGCCTAAGAAGTTCGCCGTGATTGAGCCCCATGAACGGGCATCCATCAAAGCGATCAACGACGCCCGGAAGAAGGGCATGGCCGAGGGGATCTTGATCGGGCAGGCGAGGCTGATTGAGTCCTTGCTGAAGAGTTTGAAAATTCCTGCATCGCATTTCGATATCCGTAATGAAGACGACGACGCGAGTGCTGCCGAATGCGGCGTCCGGCTGGCCGCGGCAGGTGATGTCGATATCATCTTGAAGGGAAGCGTTTCGACAGGCGTATTGTTGAGCGCGGCATTGCGCGGTGTCCCGAATCTGCGGACAGGAAATATTCTGTGCGATGTCTTGATTTTCGAGGACAAGAGAAACGGCAGGCGATGCGTCACTCTTGTATCCGACGGCAGCGTTAACATTGCTCCTGATTTGAAAGCGAAGCTCGGCATAATTAGAAATGCCGTGATGGTGGCTCATGCACTGGGGATCAAGGTTCCGAAGGTGGCGATTCTTTCGAGCGTCGAGAAGGTCCAGCCGGAAATTCAATCCTCCGTAGATGCCGCCGCCCTGGCGAAGATTTGCTCGTTTGGAGAGATACCGGGCTGCACTGTGGACGGACCTTTTGCACTCGACAACGCCATTTCAGCGAAATCCGCAAAGATAAAGAAGGTGGAATCACCGGTAGCCGGCGCGGCCGACATCCTGATCGCACCCAACCTGGAAGCCGGAAACATGTTTTGCAAAGGGCTGATCTACTACGGAGGGAAGGACCTGGCCCATGCTGTGGTCGGAGCGAAGGTTCCCATCCTCACAAGCTCGCGATCCGATCCGCCCTCGGCCATACTGGCCTCCATCGCCTTCGGTGTTGTGCTTTCAGCCTCGAAGAAATGGCCGGCGTGAGAGGACGCGCAACAGACCATTCTTACGAATAACTCGGGCAGGCAAACGATGAAGCATTCTTGCAGAATCCTTTATGTCGTTCTGATTCTCTGTCTCATCCATGGCGTCTGCCTCGTATCCTGCACTGCCCACTACCCGCTGTATCCCAAGCAAGGGCCCGTCGATCAACAACTCCAGAATCGAGTAGCAGCGAAACTGCATGAGGCCCTGTCCGACGATGTCCTGGTAGTACTCTGTTTCTCCGGTGGAGGGACGAGGGCCGCATCCCTGTCTTACGGAGTTCTCGAGGCCCTCCAGGCAATCGAGCTGCCCGCCCGCACCGCGGAGCCGCAGGGCAAGACGCCTTTGAAGCAGACCCTCCTCGATCAAGTGAAGGTGATCATGGCCGTCTCGGGGGGAAGTTTTACGGCGTCCTATTACGGCCTCCACGGCAAGGATATTTTCAAAACCTTCAAGCAAGAATTTCTTCTCCGGGACGTCCAGAGCGGTCTGTTACGGCTGGCGGCAAACCCGTTCAACTGGCCGCGCGTTTTCGGCTCCCGATTCAGTCGCAGCGACTTCGCGCAGGAATACTACGACGAGATAATCTTCAAGGGCGCAACCCTCGGCGATATGATAATGAAAGAAGGGCCGCTGATCATCATCCTGGCAACCGACGCAGTCGAGGGCATCTCGTTCTCATTCGAGCCCAATCAATTCAATCTGATCTGTACCGACTACAATCATTTCCCGGTGGCGCGGGCAGTCGCCGCATCATCGGCCTTTCCCGGGTTATTCACGCCGATCGTGCTCAAGAATTATGCCGGCCAGTGCGACTACAGGGTTCCGGAGTGGGTGAAGAAGGCCATCGAGAAGCGTGACATCTCAAGCAGGGCTTACTGGATGGCGTCATGGCTCAATCTCTACACCGACGCAAAGGCGAAGTCTTACATCTACCTCACCGATGGCGGGATATCAGACAACCTCGGCGTGCGGCGCCTCCTCGACATCGTTGCCGGTCAGGGCGGGCTGCGGGGCGCCATGGCACAGTCAGGGCTGTCAGGCGTGAAGAAGGTCGCGTTCCTCATCGTGGACGCGCAGACGCCCGTCCGGCAGGGCGCGATGGTGGGTGATATCCCAGGCATGGGTTTTGTGCTGGGTTCCACATACACAATAATGATCAACAGGAACAACTTCGACACCGTAGATCTTCTCAGACGGTACGTCCACGACTGGAGGCAGGAAGATATCGCAGCCGGGCGAAAACCGCTCGATGTCTACACTATTCATCTGAGCTTTGACTCCCTGCCCGAAAAGCTTGAGAGGGACTACTTCCACAGCGTCCCCACAACTTTTTCCCTCCCGGAAGATCAGGTGGACAGGCTGCGAGATGTGGCGGGACGCCTGTTGTATTCAAATGACGACTTCCGCAAACTCGTTGCCGATGTGGGAGGAAATATCCCCGCGAAGACAGGTCAGCCGGACAAGGCGCCTGCAGAGCCTGCACCGACGATGGAAGAGGAAGTTCACTGAGAGTGCCGTGCTCTTCAGCGACGGCTCTTCTTCAGGAATCTATCAACGCCTATCATTTCAGCTTGAACTCTACGCGGCTGTCTTTTGCTTTTTCCTTCTTCTGTGGTGCAAGCGACTGGGGCTCAACGATAAATATCCGGCCCGGTTCGACCCCGCTCGCCTTGAGGATGAGTTCCTTGACGTTGTTCGCTCGCCGGGATGCAAGGAGCTTCAGGTCGCTATCTGTCACCTTGATATTGGCGAGCATCAGCTTTTCCATCTCCTGCGGAGGCATGCTCTTGGCAAGACCGATGATATTTCGCGGCTTCGGAAATTTCTCCGCGTTATAAGCCAGCGTGAGGTATCTTTCATACTCCCGCGGCTCCACCTTGACCTGATCCACGGACACAGCAGGCTCCCCCTTCCGGATCATGTCTTTCAGTTTTTGGGCCTTTATCTTGCGGTTGAATTCGGCCTGTCTCAGACCTTCCTTGTCCCTATCCGCATCGACATAGCCTGTGATATCCATCTTGAGATTGGGTCTTTCATACAGGGCCTTGGCAAGCGCGTTCACCTTCTTCTGGGCGTCCTGTGACACCAAGTCGCTACCGTAATCGAATTCCACGTAGCTCATCTCTTCTCCGCCGCCCAGGAGAGACGCAATCAGCGTAAAGGGCGCCGTAACGGCCTTGGTGATCAGATTGACGATGACCTGCCAGACAATGGGCCAGACGCTGAACTTAGGATCGTCGAGGCTTCCGGATACCGGTATATCGAGGTTGATCTGCCCGTTGCGATCCGTCAGCAGCGACACCGCGAGCGTCACCGGCGCCTTTATCGCATCGGGACTTTCAACCCGGTCGCCGAAGGTCAACTGGTCCAAGAACACGCTATTCTGGGCGCTGAGCTTCCTGTTTTCGATGAGGTAGGAAACGTTGAAGGTCAGCTTCCCTTTCATGATCGGGTATCCGAGATACTTACTGGAATAAGGCGTGACAGGACTCAACTCTATGTCTTTGAAGCTGACCTTCATATCGGCGTAGAGGTCCTTGATCAGCGGGTTGATCGTTCCCTTGATTTCTATCGGCGACCCGTACCCCAGATTTCCCCTGAGATCAACGGTTGCCCTGGAAATCTCTTCGGAGGAAAGCCCCGTGACACTGCCGCCAATGTTCAACATCTTAGCCGCATAGTTCGGCTTGATGTAGCGGTCGGTGAAATCGATGGTTCCGCCCTCGAGCGTCACCTTCCCGATCTTCACCTTCTTCGCTGTCTCATCCGGTTTTTCAGTCGCTGCCGCTTTTTCTACTGGCCTTGAGGGCGGAGCGCCTTTTTCGGCGCCTCCAGCTTCCTTACCCTTTTCGCCGAATATGTTCTGGATGTTCAGGGTGCCGTTCGGATTGACGATGATCCTCGCATAAAAGTCGGTCAATGAAATCCCCTTGATGTTGACGAAAAGGGGATTGTAACCCGCATCGATATGATCGAAATAAAGTTGCTTCCAGTTGACGAAATCATTGGAAAAAGCCTTGTCGATGGTGGCCAGATTAGAGACGGAAATCTTACCGGCATATTTTACGCTGGGCTTCCCTTTGCTGTCTTCGGTGAGAGCGAAACGTCCGGTGGTGGATACAGCGCCGCGGGTCACATTGATCTTTACCTTGTCGATGAAGTAGGATTGAAACGTCCGGATGCTAAGGTCCTTCACGGCGATTTCAAGGTCCGCGTGCAGGGGCTCTATCTCAATGGGACCCTTAACGGAAATAAGGCCTTTCTTATCAAGTGTGAGCGACAGATCAACGTTTCCCTTTTCACCTTTTTCCGTAGAGAGATTCTTCAAATTGAGATTGATAGGTACCATCTGGATGTTCGCTGGCTCTACCGGCTGCATATCAACAAATGTCAAATTTGCCGCGTCCACGGTTATGTCGTCGACCCG
>DATJBN010000233.1:0-10089 GCA_035515335.1 Syntrophales bacterium
TATGACAACCTCAATCGAACTGTGTGAATTGTTCCTTTAGCGCGCCGCAAACCGGACACTCGTCGGGAAGGACGCCATCGGACACATATCCGCACACCGTGCAAACGTGGTAGGTGGTTTCCCTGTCCTCCATTACGTGGCTCATCGCTTCTTTATAGAGCTTTGCGTGAACGCCTTCTACATCCTTGGTCTGGCTGAAATGGAGCACCGCCGCACCATTCCCCTCCGCCTCCGCCTGTTTGATGGACTCGCTGTAGGCAACCCCGGCGACTCCTGTCTCCGATTCGAAACTTGCCGCAAGGTTTTCCTCGGTGCTCTTAACCATACCCATGACGAGCAATGCCCTCGCACCGTGAATCTCTTCCGAGAATGCGATCACACGGAAGAGTTTCGCGATCTGTGAATAACCCTCCTCTTTTGCCTTGTCCGCGAAGACCTTCAGACGAAGGGCAGCCTTCGCCTCACCTGTATAGGCCTGATACAATGCCTCATCAACTTTGCTCATTTACGCACGCCTTTCTCCGCAGGCTTAAGCATAGAGCGCTGCGGCGTCCGCCGGCTCTTCTTCTTAAAACGTTTCTTATGCAGTGACGCGTCTATTCAGGAGAAAATTCTTCCTTGCCTGCGCCGCATATCGGACATACCCAATCATCGGGAAGTTTACCGAAGGGAACACCGGGAGGAATTTTGGCTTCCGGATCACCTTCGGCAGGATCATATACATATCCGCAGATTCCACAAACATACTTTTCCATTTTTCGGCATCCTTTCTTTTAAAGATTGCGTGACGAACGCACAGAAACCGTTGAACAATATCCCGCCTTAATTGCTCAGGCGCGGAATTGTAAGGATAAACATCTCAATACAGCTTTTTAATATCCACTTTGCGTGGATTTATCAAGAATTTTTCACAGGAAACGTCGAATACGGGTGTTGACTTTCCAAAGATTATATACTATTTAGCACACAATACACTATCACTCCCCGGTAGCTCAGTCGGTAGAGCAGATGGCTGTGAGAGAAAGCGTGAGTCGCATCATGAATTCACGCTGGTATGCAGCTTCCGCAGGAAACTGCGGTTGAAAAATCGGGTGAATTCAGGAAAGCCTAAATCCTTGAGTGATACGGTAATCCTGAGCGAAGTCTGCCGAAAGGGGATCAAAGTAGGCAGGAACGTGCAGAGACTAGAGGATGAGGACCCCTTCCAATAAGCCTCACAGCGCCCGACACCCTAACGTAAAGTCGAGGGTGATAAGATAGTCCAGGTCTGGTAGAAATATCGGGTTACCTGTAACCATCGGGTCCGTGGTTCGAGTCCGCGCCGGGGAGCCAGACAACACAGGGGGTTAGCCGCTAGACGGTTAACCCCTTTCTTTTCTATTCTTTCCTTCACGCAGCATCCCTGTTGACTTTCAAAACGCATCAGTATAATTTGTGACTACATTAAGGAAGGGAGGAGAGGTCATGCGTAAATTGCTTCCCGTATTAATGGTCATTTCGGTAATATTCTTTTCTACCCCAGTCGGCGCATCAGATCCGGTCCCCAATGTCTATTTCGTTGATTCAGCAGGCTCTAATTTCCTGTTCCGCGGTGCACGTCCGCTTATCGAAGAAAAAGGAAGCCCGGTGAAATTCAATTACAAAGGCCTTTATAATGCGATCGTGAGTGCCGGAGAAAAGGCTGGCGTGACAGTTCCTTCCAACTTCACTCTTATAGATGTCAGTTTGATGTGGGTGGATAATCCGGACGAGAGTGCCCTGATCTTTGCAGAGTACTCATTCTTCAAATCCTATCCGGAACTTGGTCAGTTGCACTACTGGATGACAAAGGGAGCCAAGTTGAGTCCCGCGGATCCGCTATTTGCGGCCTCACGTGATTATCGCGACTACCTTGCGGCGGATATTGACTCCTGGTTAGATGACCCGCTCGTATTCCGGGTGAGCCTGTTGAGAGAATGGCTCGAGAATCCGTCAAAACTTGGCGTAACCGGTCCCATAGTTATCTATGTGCACTGCTACGGGGGCTGCGACAGAACCGGTGAACTAATCGGTTCTTATTACCTGCGATATAAGAATAAGTCGTGGGAAGAAGTGAGGGCGCTTAACGGTGAACGCTGCCGCCCGGATCGCGGCTACGAAACTGATCAGTGCAATGCCCTGCAATGGTATGGCCTCTGGCTGAACCTGAAATTCGGCCGCTCCCTGCACTGGGATAGCATACCGCCCTGCCCGACGAAGAGGCCCTGACAAGATCAGCATCTTACGAATAGAAGCTGTTAGTGCGCAGTCTTACGCTTGTGAGAAATCATCCTCTCTGACTTGCCGCCGGTAGATTGAGTGCGGCTCTCAATAAACCTTGTTTTCAAGAACTTGCAGATTTCCACCCCATTCATGCCCGGCATCTGCGCATCTGCCGATGATGTATACATCCGGTGCCTCCTGCACATCTCTCACACGGAAAGGCTTTGCAAGGCAGATATCCGCACCGGCGTCTTTAAGTCTTGCGAGGTCATACGGATTGCCGCTTACATGATCACGATGTCGTAACTTGTCTCCTCGAGGCGTTGTACGGCTTCATTCCCATCATAAGCTTCGTCTACCACATGCCCTGACGGCGTAAGGATCGCGGAAAGAATTTCCACGACACTCGGACTATCATCCACAACCAGCATTTTCATCAGAAGCTACCGCCAGCAATAAATTTGACTTCGCTTACATTATGACACTCAGCCAGCGTTGACCATAGTGCCTTTCCTTATAGATTGCGTCTAAATGTATCGCTTATGTATGGGGAAAAGGATGTTGATTTGACTTAGAAAATGAAAGTTGCAATAAATGCTACAGGAGGCGCATTCCATTCTCTACAGCCTGTTCCATATCGTCGATACGGAACGGTTTGTCGATGCAGACGTCGGCGCCCGCGTCTTTCAAATCCTTCAGGGACCGGGAACAACCGCTCATGCCGATGATATAGATGTGGGGAAATTCCGATTTCAGAAATCTGCAGACCTCAACGCCGCCCATCCTGGGCATCTGTGCATCCGTAATTACGATGTCGTATGATGTTTCCTTAATCCGACTGACTGCCTCGATCCCGTCGTATGCCTCGTCAACGCCATGACCCGACGTCTTCAGAAGCATGGTCAGGACTTCAACTACAACCGGACTATCATCTACGACAAGCAACTTCATCTCGGACAACCACTCATCGTTCAAGGCTTTAATATATTATATGTCATTGAGACCAGTTTGACCATAGTGCCCAGCCTTATGACATGATGCCGAAATGCCTGAGTTTGAGGTAAGGGAAAGGATATTCAGGAATCGCGTGATTTACACGGAAGATTATGCGCGTATCTCTCCGCCCTGTGCTTCTCAATGATATCTGGCAGGTTATTCTTTCGGGGGGGGGGACGTACTGGCAGGTTGTTGCGACGACTCCTGTGGGCTCCCATCATCCTCGCCTTCAATCTTTTGCGGTTCGTTCAGCATCTCTTCGTATTCAGGAATCACGACTCCACGCTTCACCATGATCTCGTAAATCCTGTCAGCGCGTGCCTCAACATATTTAGATGTGCCGGTTGGATTGAATCTTATTGGATTGGGGAGAACTGCTGCAAGCCGGGCCGCCTCCTGGGCAGTCAGCTCCGACACATCCTTGTTATAGTAATGGTGCGCGGCGGCCTCGATGCCGAAGATAGCGTCGCCCCATTCGACGCAATTCAGATAGAGCTCGATGATCCTCCTTTTGGAGAGATTCCTCTCCAGTCGCCACGTGAGGATTGCTTCCTTGATCTTCCGTACAGGATTCTTGGATGGCGTGAGATAAAGGTTCTTTGCAAGCTGTTGGCTTATCGTGCTTCCGCCGAGGGCAAACTTCTTTTTCTTGATATCCTTTTCGATGGCCTTCTGCATGGCCTCGTAATCAAAACCTTCGTGGCTCCAGAACTTGTCGTCTTCGGCGATGATCACAGCCTTGATCACATATGCTGGGATCTGCGAGAGCGGTACCCACTGCTGGACTATCTTTTTCTTCTTGCCGTGTTCCTGCCACTCTTTCTCGCGATACTCCATGAAGGCCGTTTTTTTTGGAGCGACCTTCTTCAGCTTGGAGACATCGGGGTAGATCAAGTACAAGGCGATACTTGACACCAGGGCGGCCGCAAAGACAAGGATGGCAATTTTGATAATCTTCTTCATGTTAGTTCAAAGTACATTGCGATTACGGGAACAACAAAATTAAGGATGCTTCATATATCAAATCGCAAAAATTTGAAAGAGCCTGCGTCGCGAATGACAATTCAGCAGGAACAGGTAATGAAGATTCCATTCACAAGGTCAAGCGTTTTTTGACCGAGAGTAGTGCTGTTTTGAGAAAATAATGTCTTCTTTTTCTGGAACGTAATGCACTAATATCATTAAAGTATCAAAAAAATCTGCCGATTATTTAAAAATATGCTTTGACTTGTGCGCCCTTTTTCTGTAGAAACCCATGTAGCTTTTCTGTGTGCAGCATTGTCATCCATTGTCAAAATCTGTGCACCGTTAACAAAGTGGGGATCCCCCGATCCAATGAGGAGGTACTTCATGATGAAACGGCAGATTTTCCTATGGATGGGACTAGTGGTCCTGTTCACTGCATTAGGCCTCGCTCAGGAGGTTTTTGCAAAGGAATACAAAGTCAGGCGAGGTGATTCACTCGCCAAGATTTCTAAAAAATTCGGTGTTACTCCTCAGGCATTGATGGAAGCCAACGGCCTGACCAGCAATGCCCTTCAACCAAAACAAGTCCTCATCATTCCCGATGGCGGAAATAAGACGGTCGCCAAAGGGAAGAAAGCGCGTTCCTATAACTCCGAATACTACGTGGTCAAAAAGGGCGATACATTAGGCGCCATCGCAAAGAAAACCGGCCATCCCGTAGGCGAAATCACAAGACTTAATCATGTCGATGCAAGGTCCATGAGGATAGGGCAGAAACTTATCCTTGCAAGGCATGGCCCTGTAAGGGAGTTGGCCATCGCAAGAACATCCGAGGTGGATGAAGAGGCGGAAGACGCCGAGTTTGTAGGCGATGATGACGACTTTGCCCGGGACGACGATCCGATAGAAACGGCGAAGGATGAGGAAACGGGCTCCGTATTGCTCGGCAAGTGGGACAGTCCCCATGAACGTTCCTTATTCATCCGCGTAGCCAAGGGATTCCTGGGCGCCCCTTATCGCCTGGGAGGATCATCGGTTAGGGGCCTCGATTGCTCTGCATTCGTGAAAAAGATTTATGAATTCTTCGACGTGAGCCTTCCCAGAACCGCAAAGGAACAGGCACACGTCGGGATGAAGGTGTCAAGAGACGATCTGAAGGAAGGAGACCTAGTCTTCTTCAATACGCGGCGGGCTTACGGTCATGTTGGCATATACATCGGAAACAATGAATTCGTACATGCGTCTGCGGGCCGCGAGAGAAGGGTCAGAATAGATACGCTCGATAAACCTTACTACAACAAACGCTTTGTGAAGGCCGTACGGATCAAAGACCTGGACAGCGTTGCTGCAAAGGCCGCATCCGCCTCATAGCTGAAAAAAGAGAATATCGAAGGAAATGGGACATGGATTTGTCCCATTTTTTTTGCCATTGGTGCGGATGGTCGGCTAACATGGCAAGTGAAAACACATTTCTGTTGATTTATTTCCATACCGTATATATTCTTAAAGTCGTTAGCAAAATAATTTAATCGCATTTAAATAGGCAAAGATATGCCTTACAGTCGGAAATGGATATGATGAAGGAGAAAATGAATAATCAGAAGAATTGTAAAGGAGGCGGACATGCATAGGAAAGCATTATCTTTGATCACGGTTCTAATATTTTCCTTTTTTATCTTTGGGTGCGTCACTACGTCCACCTACGACAAGAAGGTGGCGGAGGCGGACGCTCAGGCGAAAGAACTGGCAGCGGTGAAGGCTGACAGGGATCAGTTGGACCAAGTATTGAAAGCAAAAACCGATGACCTGTCAAAGTCTATCGCCGACCTGAGACAGAAGAATGCCGACCTCGAGGCCGACAATACAAAGCTGAAGCAGAATATTGCTGAGCTGCAAAAGAAAGAGGCCGACGTCCAGACGGAAAGCAACACCTACAAACAATTGATGCAGGAGATGAAGGGCGAAGTAGCAAAGGGACAGGTCACGATCTCCGAGCTCAAGGGGAAACTGACCCTCGACGTGGTGGATAAGATTCTATTCGCCTCCGGGCAGGCAGAAGTAACTAAGGAAGGACTGGCTGTTTTGCAGAGGGTTATCGACATTCTCAAGAACGTGAAGGATAAGTCTATCCGCATCGAAGGTCACACGGATAATGTGAGGATCAAGGGGGCGCTCGCAAAGGTATATCCCACCAACTGGGAGCTTTCGGCCGCCCGGGCGATTAACGTCGCAAAATATCTCCAGCAGCAGGGAATCGATCCTACGTTGTTGTCGGCTGAAGCTTACGGGGAATACAAGCCTGTTGCGAGCAATGATACCCCCGAAGGACGGGCGAAGAACCGGAGGATAGCAATCATTCTTCAGCCGAAGGAATAGAAGATTAAAGAAATCCCATGGGCAAGACGATCACCGAAAAGATAATTGAAGGGCACATTGTTTACGGTAGATTCGTTCCTGGAACTGAGATCGGAATTAAGATCGATCAGACACTGACGCAGGACGCCACGGGCACCATGGCCTATCTTGAGTTTGAATCGATGAACGTTCCGAGGGTCAGCACCGAATTGTCCGTGAGTTATATAGACCATAATACCATTCAGAGCGGGTTCGAGAATTCCGACGACCACAGGTACCTGCAAACGATTGCCCGAAAGTACGGGATATACTTTTCCCGAGCGGGCAACGGCATCTGTCACCAGGTACATTTTGAGAGATTCGGAAAGCCCGGAAAGACCCTACTCGGGTCAGACAGCCACACACCAACCGGCGGCGCCTTAGGCATGTTGGCCATCGGCGCCGGCGGCCTGGATGTGGCATTGGCCATGGCGGGAGAGCCTTTTTATCTCACCTGTCCGAGAGTAATCAAGATCAACCTCACGGGAAAACTTCCTCCCTGGACATCATCTAAGGATATCATCCTCAAGGTTCTGGAACTCTTTACTACGAAAGGAAATGTCGGCTCCGTCTTTGAGTACGGTGGAGAAGGCACGGCGGCTCTCTCGGCTCCGGAAAGAGCGACAATCGCCAATATGGGTGCGGAATGCGGCGTTACGACTTCCGTCTTCCCGAGCGACGGAATGACGCGAGCCTTCCTTAAGGCAGAGGAACGTGAAGGCGATTGGCAGGAAATAAAGGCGGACCAGGATGCGAAATACGACATGACGGTCGACATCGACCTTTCCGATCTAGTTCCCCTCACGGCAAGGCCGCATAGTCCCGATAACATAAGCACCGTGAGAGACGTGGGAGACATTCGAGTGAACCAGGTCTGCATCGGGAGCTGTACGAATTCTTCCTTCAAGGACATGGTCACCGTTGCCAGGATATTGAAAGGCAGGATAGTTCATCCGGATGTCAGCTTCGTGATAGCGCCCGGATCGAGGCAGGTCCTGGAGAATCTTGCCTCACAAGGTTATCTGACCGATCTCATCATGTCCGGTGCAAGGCTCATGGAAAGCGCTTGCGGATTCTGCATAGGCAACAGCCAGAGCCCGCAAACAAAAGGCGTCTCACTCCGCACATCGAACAGAAATTATCTGGGGAGATCCGGGACTCAAGATGCCGATGTTTATATCGTGAGTCCGGAAACCGCGGCGGCCGCTGCATTGACAGGCAGGTTCACCGACCCCCGCGACCTCGGCATGTCATATCCCGATGTGAAAATGCCCGCCCGCTTTCTCATAGACGACAGCATGATCATCAGACCGGAATCAAAGGGTGGCGGCGAAGTCATAGAAATATATAGGGGCCCTAACATCGGGGCGCCGCCCGTAAACGACCCCTTCCCCGATATGGTCAAGGGTGAGGTTACGATCAAAGTTGGGGACAAAGTCACAACCGATCATATTATGCCCGCGGGGGACAGGTTGAAATATCGATCGAACATACCAAGATACTCGGAGTGTTTTTTCGAACCTGTGGATGTGCAGTGCTCCGAAAGAGCTGCAGAGATCCGCGACAAAGGTAAGCATAATATCATTGTTGCCGGCATATCCTACGGCCAGGGCTCATCGAGGGAACATGCCGCCATATGCACGATGTATCTGGGCGTCAAGGCCGTCATCGCAAAGTCCTTTGAAAGGATTCACTCCGCAAATCTGATCAACTTCGGTATCCTACCCCTCGCCTTCAAGAATGAAAAGGACTACGATTTTGTCAACCAGGGTGATAGCCTTGAGATTGAAGGTACGAGGAAAAAGATTGAAAAGAACGATCCGATGAGTGTGAGGAATGTATCGTCAGGGGTTTCGTTTGATGTCACTTATAATCTCACGGAACGCCAGAAGAAAATCCTCCTCGCTGGCGGCGCCTTGAATCTCCGTCACGTCTGATTAATTCCGGCCATATGGGAAGCATCATGTCCCGCCTCGATGAAATCCATCGCCGCTGCCTTTCCGGCCCTCTCAAGAGCCGTCTCACGGCGCGGAATGTGTCGCTTTACTTCACCTCCCCTTTCAGCATCTACTGTGAAACCTTTGTCTCCCCGGAGAAAAAAGACTCGTTGAGCCCTTATCGCGAACTTCTGCTGGAAAGAGGTCGGGAGCACGAGGAGAAGGTGATGCGGATGTTTTTTCCTCTGTGCAGACAACTTCAGTATGAAAGGCCCGAAGAAGGGTTTCGCATGTTGCTCGACGAAATGGCACAAGGCGCAGAAGCGATCCACGGCCCTCCTCTGTTTTATCTCCCGGAAAATATGAGGGGTACCCCCGACATCGTCGAGAAGAGGACGGAACACTCATCCGTATTTGGAAACTATCATTACATCGTAACGGAGATAAAGCAGGCAAGAAGGATCAGGAAGGAGCACATCCTCCAAGCCGCTTTTTATACGTACATGCTCGGGGGGATTCAGGGATACCGACCCGAAATATTTCGCATAGTCAACCATGACTGTGAGGTATTCACGTGTTCCTTCTCCGATTGTGAAAACGAACTGCAGGCGGCCACAAGAGGAACACAGGCAATCCTGGACGGCGTTCTCCAGCCGACAGCGACATATAATTCCGCAGAATGGCCGTGGGAAAAATACTGCAACCACGAGGCCATCAGGATGAGGGACGTATCACTCGTTGGACAGGTGGGTCCAAGAAAAAAAGAAAAACTTGTCGACCGTGGGTTCAGGAATATCTGGGACATTGCATATGCGAGTGTCGATGCCCTGTGCGCAGTTCCCGGGATCAGCAACGCCACAGCAGAGAAGCTGATCCTGAACGCCAAGGCGATCTTGAAGAAAGAACCGATTGCCGCAAACCTGTCAGGCCTGCGATTCCCGGCCGCGGCGACCGAAATATTTCTCGACATGGAAGGGACGGATGAACCAGACCTTGAGGGAATGCCTGATGCAGTCGATTATCTGATCGGCGCCGTTGTCAGAAAATGGGGAAGCGACGAGTATCATCCATTTGTCGCCCACAGGATAGAGGACGAGGGAAAGATGTTTGCCGAGTTCCTATCCTTCCTTGCAAAGCATGACGACTACATCATCTACCACTGGCACAATTACGAGCGCTGGCACATGAAGCGCCTCTCCGAAAGACACAACCTGGCTGGCGACGCCGATGCACTTGTCTTCCCCCGCATGGTTGACCTTCACGGTATGGCAACAAGGGCATTCGCCTTTCCTACCTACACAAACGGCCTCAAGGATATAGCTTCTTTTCTCGGATTCAAATGGCGCCACGACGATGTCAATGCACTTGACGCCATAGCCTACTATCTAAAATACCAGACCGATCCCGCAGAACTGAGAGAAAAGATGGAGGCTGTTGTCGACTATAATGAGGACGACTGCAGGGCAACAGAGATGATCAAGGACTGGCTCGATAGGCAGACGAAAAAGACTTAAGACAGGTTCCATGCGGGGAGCATTGCATCACCCAAGTTTTA
>DATJBN010000234.1:0-2648 GCA_035515335.1 Syntrophales bacterium
AGAAGCACCAGTGGGTCCGCAATCCGGAAAGAGACCAGTTGAGAATCCAGAAGACAAGGGCGAGCGTCAAACCGAACAACCCGTAGATAGGCCCGCCAGCGATGCGTGATGTCAGTCTTGAATCCATAATGCAAACTCAAAATTACAAACCTGTCGTCAAGGTATCCAATTAAATTTTGCCTGTCAAGGACTCGTCCGGTTCTATCTCTTGAAAAAAAAGAGAAAGTGTAATAGATATTCAAAACTAGTCGATCAATGCCCGAAACATGGAGGAGGTAGTATGACGGAGAGAAGAACTGGTTGTAAAGGTGAGACTGATAAGAGAATTCTTACAAGGATGTTGCTCGAAGGAGAAATTACGGAGAAGGAACTGCAGGCGTATCTCAAAGAGCTTCCCGATGTGTCTTCCTGCGCGGATGAAATCGAGATAGAGTAGACTTCCGGCAGAATATTCCTATGCAGGGAAAAGGGTTAATACTGGCCGATTCTCATGCGCATCTAGAGATGAGGGATTTTGACCGTGACAGGGATGAGGTCGTAAAGAGGGCGGAGGACGCCGGGGTCGCCCTGATTGTCACGGTCGGCACGACTCTCGACGATTGCAGAAAAGCGGTTTCCATTGCCGGCAAGTATGAGGGCATATACGCAGCCGTCGGTATCCATCCGCATGACGTGAAGGACATCGGTAACGGGACATACGATTCACTCAAGAAGCTGGCGAAGATGGACAAGGTCGTCGCGTTCGGGGAAATCGGCCTTGATTTTTTTCGAAATCTCTCTCCCAGAGAGACACAGATCATGAGGTTTGAAGAACAACTCGAGGTAGCAGCTGAAATCGGACTGCCCGTCATCATTCATGATCGTGAGGCCCACAAGGAGACCGTAAGCATTCTGGTGGCGCGGAAACCCAAGCATGGAGGGGTCATCCATTGCTTCTCGGGAGACAAGAGAATGGCTTCACAGTGCCTCGATATGGGCTTCTATATATCAATACCGGGTGCGATCACCTTCGGAAAACCGGAAAAGCTCGGAGACGTGGTAAGGCACATACCGCTGGAGAGGCTTCTCGTAGAGACGGACGCGCCGTATATCACCCCGGTTCCAAACCGGGGAAAGAGGAATGAACCCGCCTATGTCGTCCACACCGCAAGAAAGGTGGCGGAGATTAAGAGTGTGCCCTTTGAGGAATTGGCCCGCGCGACATATCAGAATACCAAGGATGTCTTCGGCATCGCATAAGATTGCACATTTCCGCCGGGACATTCAGACAACCCTGTTAACGGTTCAAAAGTATTTCCATGAAAAAGGTCATAATAGTCGTTGCCGGAGGCGAGATCAGGGACATGGAGTTCTTCCGGTCGAAGGTGTCTCAACTCCGGGCTGCTGAGATAATCTGTGCGGACAGCGGTGCTCGTTATCTCCATGCAATCGGCCTTGTCCCGGACGTGATAATCGGCGACATGGATTCCATCGGACCCGGCGTGCTTCGTTATTTCACGGAACGCGGCAGCAGGATCATCAGATTCCCCGAAGGAAAGAATGAGACCGATACGCAACTCGCCATGGAACAGGCCTTCGGCTCTGCCCCTGACGAGATCTATGTCTTCGGGGCATTCGGAACAAGGATCGATCACGCCCTCGCCAACATATCGCTCCTTGCCATGGGAGTGAAGAAGGGGATAGATATCAGGCTGATCGATGAATGGTGTGAGACATTTGTTGCGGGCCGTAAATGTACGATTATCGGGGAGCCAGGGCAGACCGTGTCCCTTCTTCCCCTCTCGGATACTGTGACTGGTATAACTCTCAAGGGATTTGAATATCCCCTTGCGAACGGCACGATGGAAATCGGGAGACCTTACGGGGTTAGCAACCGCCTGGCAGCGGCGAAGGGCGTCATTACTGTGGAGGCGGGTAGTCTCCTCGTGATCAGATATTTCCGAGTCGGGGACCTTCCGTGATGAAGCAAATGAAATTAGTCCGCGTTTTGACAGTTGCCGGCTCCGATTCCTGCGGGGGCGCGGGTATCCAGGCGGATCTCAAGACGATCACTGCGCTCGGGGGATTTGGGATGTCTGTAATCACAGCCGTCACCGCCCAGAATACCTCCGGCGTCCAGGGTATCTGTGAAGTATCTCCTCACTTTGTGAAGAAACAATTTGAGGCTGTGGTGAAAGATATCGGAGTCGACGCCGTAAAAACGGGGATGCTGGGGAGCGCGGAGATATTAAAGGCCGTGGCAGGCATGCTCAGGAAGTATAAGATCAAGAAGGTTGTTGTAGATCCGGTACTGGCAGCCAAGGGAGGGGAGGCGCTGATAAGAGGCAAGGCGAGAGAGACGTTGATCGCGGAACTGATTCCTCTTGCCCTTGTCGTGACGCCGAACGTTCCTGAGGCGGAGTTGCTTTCGGGGATTAAGATAACCTCGGAAACAGAAATGAAAAAAGCGGCAGAGGTAATCCACGGTCTCGGGGCGAAAAATGTGGTGATCAAGGGAGGACACCTGAAAGACGATGCCACAGATATACTCTATGACGGCAGAAAATTTCGTAAGTTTTATTCTCGAAGAATTGACAGAAAGGACGTGCATGGGACAGGCTGCATTTTTTCTTCAGCCTTAGCAACATTGATTGCCCGGGGAAATGGAG
>DATJBN010000235.1:0-6978 GCA_035515335.1 Syntrophales bacterium
TATCAAGGCGTATGGAAGAGAACAAGCGAAAGTTTCCTATTCTACATGTTGCCCTTTTCTTGATTACCGTTCTGTGCACGCTCGTTGCGGGCACGTTACAGCAGGGGATCAATCCCCTGGATCATCCATTGCTCCTCTGGAAGGGAATACCATTTTCATTCACCCTCCTTCTGATTTTGGGTGCGCATGAGTTCGGCCATTATTTCGTCTCCAGGAAACATAACATCGATGTGACGCTGCCCTATTTCATACCTGCACCTTCCCTTGTGGGCACGTTCGGGGCATTTATCAAGATGAAGTCACCGATTATGGACCGCCGGATACTGCTGGATGTTGGAGCCGCAGGTCCTCTCGCGGGTTTGTGCGTGACGATACCGATCCTTATCATCGGCCTTTTACTTTCGGAGGTCAGGTATGAAGGGGTTGAAAAAGGATTCAGCCTCGGTTCTTCGCTCCTTTTTGCGGCCATGAACTGGCTTGTTCACGGCCCGCTTCCGGATAATGCAGACGTTATCTTACATCCGGTGGCATTTTCCGGCTGGATCGGACTTCTCGTTACGTCACTCAATCTTCTTCCTGTAGGACAGCTGGACGGCGGCCATGTGGCCTATGCTGTGATCGGCAGGAGACAGGTCATAGTTGCCAAAGTGGTGCTGATTGCGCTTGTCATCCTCGGTGCGACAGGCTGGGAGGGCTGGTTCATATGGGCGGTGATCCTGCTCTTCATGGGCGTACATCACCCGCCTGTTATCTATGACTGGATTCCCCTCGACAGGAAGAGGATGGTGATTGGCTGGATCACGATAGCCGCTTTTGTCCTTACTTTCACACCGGTGCCTTTCTGATTCACATCAAACCCTCTTCGCGGAAACTGAAGAACCTGTTCTCACCGATGATTACACGGTCATGCACGATGATGTCGAGTATCTTCGCCGTCTCCTGAATGGTCCTGGTCAGGCGGATGTCGGCGTCCGACGGCTTGACATGGCCGGACGGATGATTGTGAACCAGAATGACTGCCGACGCTTTCCTCTTCAGCGCTTTCTCAAGGACCTTCCTCGGATAGACCACAGCCTGATTAACGATGCCTTCCTGGATGGTCTCGATATCCGTCATCCTGTTTTGCGCATCGAGATATATGACGCAGAATCTCTAGTCGGTAAGACCGCCCATGTAGGTCTCGCAGTAGAGAAGTTCGCTCGTGCAGGTTATCTGCGGCTTTTTCCTTGAGGTAAAGTACCGCGGTATCTTTGATAAGCTTAAACAGGATCGCTGCATGAGCCCCGATGCCCCTGATCTTCTCAAGGGTTTCTCTTTCAGCATCCATAATGCCCTTGAGAGAACCGAACTCACGGAGAAGGTCTTTTGCCAGCGGCTTAACGTCTCTGCGGGGCAGGGCATAAGAGAGCAACAATTCCACAACCTCATAGTCATGGAACGCATCAATGCCCGATTCGGCAAACTTTTTTTCAGACGCTGGCGATGGCCCTTGTTATCGCGCGTATCGGAGAACATACTCACGGTGAATCTTTTCTTCCCGCGAAATCAGCCAAGGTTGGCTTTCACAAAGTCCCAGTTGATCAGCTTGTCAACAAACGTTGCCAGATAATCGGGTCGCCTGTTCTGGTAATCAAGATAGTACGCATGTTCCCAGACGTCCACTGTCAGCAGGGGCTTAACTCCGTGAGCGATCGGCGTATCGGCATTTGCCGTCTTCGTCACCTTCAATTTGCCGCCCTCGAGAACCAGCCACGCCCACCCACTTCCAAACTGGGTGACGCCGGCATTCTTGAATTCTTCGGCGAATGTTTCAAAGCTCCCCCAGGCTTCATTGATTTTATCGGCCACTTTGCCTGTCGGTTTGCCGCCCCCCTTGGGTTTCATGCACTTCCAGTAGAAGGAATGGTTCCAGACCTGGGCGGCGTTGTTGAAGAGGCCTGTCTTCGCCGCGTCGCCTACGGTTTTCTTGATAATGGCTTCCAGTGACGCATCGGCGAGGTCCGTACCTGAAATCAGCTTGTTCGTGTTGTCCACGTATGCCTTGTGATGCTTTCCGTGGTGAAAATCCATAGTGTTGGCGCTGATAAGAGGCGCGAGCCCGTCTTTTGCGTAGGGCAGGTCGGGTAGTTGAATAGCCATGGTTTAACCTCCTTTTTTCTTTAAAGCATAGCATAACGTTACGTGGCCGCGCAAGAACGAGTGGAAGGAATATTCAGGAAATTTCAATACAAAGACTAAATGGTAGGAAGCAATCGCTTCAGACGAAATATTAAAGTTATTCATGCGTCTGACGATAAGGATGTTGAAGGAGCTTTAGCCTTCGTCTTAAGGAAATAAACACCAATTTAGAAACGGACCGCCGTGCGCAGCAAACAGAAAAAAGTGCCGGATGAAAAATCTATCTTAAGGACTGTTGACAAGATTGCCAACCTGCCCACGATTCCCCATGTCATGTCCGAGGTAAACAGGATACTGCAAAGCGACGATATGTCTGTCACGAAAATGGCTGATGTAATCGAATCGGACCAGGCAATAACTTCCAAGATTCTCAAACTCGTAAACTCTGCATTTTATGGCTTTCGGTCCAGGATAATTGATGTCCGCCAAGCCATTATGATTCTTGGCTTCAATACTGTACGCAACGCCGTTTCCGCGGTTTCCGTCATCGATCTCTTTCGCGCCAGGGAAAAGTGTGACGGTTTTGATCTCCGGGATCTTTGGAGACATTCAATTGCCGTCGCGATCACGAGTAAGTGCCTGGCGGAGCGCTCCCGCCTTGCAATACCGGATGATTGTTTCGTAGCGGGTCTCCTACACGACATAGGCAAGCTCGTCATGGCGGTTCATCTGCCTGATGTCTTTAGCGGCGTATTGAAACTAGCAAACGGCGAACATATATCTTTTCACGAGGCTGAAAAAAAGATCATATCAGTCGACCATACCGTCATCGGGGGTTATCTGACCAGTAAATGGCAGTTCCCTCCCCGCCTCATCGAGGCCATAATGAGCCACCATTCGGAAAACGGAGGGGCTTCTGATTTCGGTCTCTCAGGGAGTGTCTTTGCGGCAAATATCATCGTGAACCATTCGGGTGATAAAGAAAGTCTTGATGAGAAACTGAATCGGCGAGCCAGAGAATTTTATCAGGTTCTCAGCCATCTCGGCACCATTTCGTCATGGTATCCGGCTGTTGCAGCCGAGATCATCGTAGCAAGCCGATTCTTTCTTGATGACGACGGGTTATGAAAGAATGGCAAGAAGTCATGCACGGCGCAGTCTGAAGTCCAGCCACGCGATATACACAATCATAAATGTCATCAACACTGCGGCTGGGAGAGCCGCTTCCTTGCTCACAAGAAATAACGCCAGGCCGGCGGCCAGTCCATAGTTTTTAAAGGTACCGAGCAGGCAGAGGCTCGTAAGTTTTTCCCTGCTTACATGAAGGAGCGTTCCAACCCATTCGATCAAGAAGCCGAGAAGGAAGGTACTTGAAAAGGCAATTGCGGCGATAGGGAAGAGCGAGGAAGGATGTGCCGTTATTGTTTCATGATTCAGTCCCACTATTGTGTAGAGGATTAGAAAGAAACACCAGTTTATGACAGTTCCTCTTGCGGGCTTCAGCTTGTCAGACAAATCTTTCCGTGAAATCCACTTCGAGGCAATGATGGGGAGCATAATCAGCGCTGCAGCCGCCATAATCACTCTTCTTGTGTCAAAGAGGCGCACATCCACGAGGCCGGATACAATCACCGGTGCGATTATCAGGGCACCGATGTAGGCGCCTTTCGTACCGATGACAGCATAGGCCTGATTCCCGCTCCAGGAAACGGATAGGGGGGCTATGACAATCGCAGCCGGGACTGCGGCCATTATGACAAACCCGATCCATAAATTTTCGTCATGGATGAGAAAGGTGGCGAGCCCGATTAGGAAATTGCCGAGAATTACGTAATTCATGAACATCCCGACTGCGGCGGGAATAAGAGGAGACCGTAAATATACGGGGGGCCTTTCGGAAATGTCGATCAAAGCCAGAGTCAATATGGCTGACAATGCGGGAAGGACGATTAGCTCTGACCATTTCGCACCGTAAGGGAGGGCAAGACCTGCTGCTACGGCTGCTGTCAAGATAAAGTTACGATTGTGTAGAAGGGCTCTTATTTTAACCACTGCCCGTCTCCCTTATCTCGCCCTGTTCATTATTTTGTACGCGAGGCCGGAAAGGAAGAAGATGAAATTGATCAGGACAATCGCCGCGCCGGTTGGAAGATCCAGAAAAAAGGAGAGGACAATGCCCGCGACTACCGCAGCGACGGCGGCAAGAGAGGCTGTGAGCATCACCATCTTGAAGCTTCGTGCGATTTGAAGGGCGGTGACGGCAGGGAATATGAGAAGAGCGGATATGAGCATGATGCCCACGACTTTCATCGTGAGGACAACTGTTACGGCAGTGAGAAGAACGAACAAGGTGTTGATCGCTTCGGTATTGAGCCCGGATGCCTTTGCCGAATCTTCATCAAAGGTTATCGAAAGAAGTTCGTTGTAATAAAAAATGATCATGGCGATAACCAGCGCGGAAAGCGCTATCGAAATTACGACCTCCGTCTCGCTGATAGACAGGATGCTTCCAAAGAGGTAGCTGAATAAGTCTACATTAAATCCGCCCGCGATACTCGAAAGTAGGATGCCCGCGGCGATCCCCAGTGACGAGATAATTCCTATCGCCGCATCCCCGTAAAGCCTTGCCCTTTCGGTCAGTCTGAGAATGCCCACGGAGCATATCATGACAACAGGAATAGATACATAAAGGGGTGATGCCTTGAGAAGCAGGGCGAGCGCCACGCTCCCGAATGTGGCATGAGCAAGGCCGTCTCCTATCAGGGAAAATCTTCTGAGGACGAGAAAGACCCCGAGAGTAGAGCAGAGGATTCCGATAAATGAGCCGGCAAGAAGGGCTCGCTTTAGAAATTCGTATCTGAAGAATTCAGTCAGTTCCATATCTTCGTCAGGAGGTTTCTAGGGGCTTGTTATGTCTGTGACAGATGACGTGTTGAGCGAACTCGCCAAAGAATTGGGTAATCTCACGTGATTCACAGAAATCTTCGAAACTTCCGTAAAATATGATTTTTTTGTCAAGATAAAGAAGCTTCGATGTGTACCTTCCGATGTTTCCGGTGTCGTGCGTTACAACTATAATCGCAACCTCTCTTTCTTTATTCAGGCCCTTCATTATCTCGAAAAACCGGTCCCTCATCTCCGGGTCTAATGCATCGGTAGGCTCATCGACGATGAGGAATTCAGGGTCGTTCACGATGGCTCTGGCGACCAGAACCCTTTGCTGCTGGCCCCCGGAGAGCTCGCCTACGGGCTTGCCCTTGAACTTCTTCATATTCAGAAGGTCGAGTACATGATCGACTGCCGCATGATCAGATCTGTTCATGTGTCTTGGGAATTTCTTCCTTGAAAGGAGCCCCATGGCCACGACTTCTCCTACGGTCGCGGGGAAACGGGGATTCAAGGCGGACAGATGCTGTGGCAGATATCCTATCTTATCCCACCTTGAAAATGTATTTGCATTCTCGCCAAACAGCTTTATTTCTCCGCTGTATGGTTCTAAGAGATGAAGTATCACCTTAACGAGCGTTGTTTTTCCGGACCCGTTGGGTCCTACAAGACCTATGTAATCACCTTTCTTTACAGAAAATGAAATGCCGGAGAGAACGTCGGATGAATTGTAGCGAAAATGAAGATCATGAACGGAAAGAACATCTACCGGCATTGCAGTCCCACCTTGAGATTATCAAGATCCTTCTCCATTATGGAGATAAACGTTGTGCCTTTTTGCATCTCGTCACTGGTTACATTGTGTGCCGCGTTTAACAGGAGGAGGCTGCAGCCGGTCTCCTTGGCGATGACGTCGGCCACTTTGGGCGCAACCAGTTCTTCATAGTAGATATATTTAACTCCGTATTTCCTTACGGTCCTGGTGATTTCAACAAGCCTCCTGGGTGTCGGTTCAGCATCGGGAGAAAATCCCTGATATGCGGACACATAGGTAAGGCCGTATCTCCTTGCGAGGTAGCCGAAGGCGAAGTGACCGGTATGAACGATCACTTTGCTTGCACAATGAGACAATCCAGTCTGATATTTTTTGTCAAGCTCCTCAAGCTTTTTTTTGTATTCGTGAGAATTCCTCGCGTAGAGATTCCCATTGCCAGGATCTTTGGCAATAAACTCGGCGGTAATCGTGTCTATCATCCTTGCCGCGTCCATGAAATCAAGCCAGATGTGAGGATCAGGGGTTCCGGACGAACCGGGATGTGGATATTCCTCGCCGTCATGATTGACCATCTCGAGGAGCGGGATCCCCTTGCTTGTGTCAACAATGCTAAGACTCTTCGCATCTATGCCCTTCAGAAGGCCCGCAACCCATGGCTCCATAAATTTGCCGGTAAAAAGGAAAATGTCAGAGTCCTGTATTCTTCTGAAATCAGTGGGACGCGGTTCGAATGCATGCGGTTCAATGCCTGGTGGAAGAAGAAGACTCACATCAGCCTTATCGCCTCCAACGGCCCTCGCAAAATCAAAGAGAGGAAAAATCGTGGCAACAACCCTAAGTTTCTTCGGTCCATTTGCCACGTCACTAGCCTGCTTACAACACAAAAGAGACAGAGACATAAGACAAGCAATCGTCAGGACAAGGATTTTTCGTATTTTTTCTGTGTTATCCTCTGGCATCTTCTCCCCAATATCCTTTCCTGCAGCCCATATCTGTGTTCAGCATATTTCTTTTCACGCAAAAAGACAACTTCTTTGAGAATTTCGGGAAGGACATGTATGATTTTTCTTGACAAGACGGGTAATTAGTATCATTGTGAGCAACAATTCATAATATGAATATGCGTTCTATAATTTGAATGGTCGCTCGGAAATGGAGAAGTCAAAAAGGAAAGAGATAGAGTTCCAGCTGCGAAGGAC
>DATJBN010000236.1:0-4971 GCA_035515335.1 Syntrophales bacterium
ATGGCATCTGCGTCGAGACTGAAGAAGACAAAATCATCAAGCGGAACCGGCGTACTTAATTCCGCCAGAAGCGCAAGGACGCTGTCGCATCCCATCTTGCGGGCAAGCCCCACACCTCCACGCGGCGGCATCTCGTTCCCCGGCGACGATGCATCGATCCAGGCAAGCTGGAGATTGGTATCCTTGCTTTTCTCTTCCAGCCACTTCAGGGTGCGTGAGTTATCTTCAATCTGCTGCCAGAGTTCGTTATCGTTATCCCCTCCTGACCCCGGTGGTCGGTTGTTCACGACTACAAGAATGAGGGTATCGTTCAGAAGCTCCGCAGGCTCGCTCTGCGACAGGGATTCAATCGTCAAGGGGAGATAGTCGCTTTCAGCAAGCGCGGGGATTACCACGGCTTGGCGGTAGGTGCGGCTGCGATCAAAGGATCCTTTGATCGGACGGATAGAAGCTTTCTTATTGAAATACTTTTTCATGCGGCCAACCTTCATATGCCGGAATGCAAGATTTCTCGCCATACCCGAAATGACAACGGGTGACTAATTATCACGCCGTTCGGTACTAAGGCAATCTGGTTTTGGCGGGAAGATTTTTCTTGACATTAGAACCTCCGTTCTATTAGAATCACAGCATGAAACAGGGCAAACGAACCGTCAAGACCGTAGAAAAAGAGATCGCCGCATTCTACAGGGACAACAGACGAATGCCCACCTATTCCGAGATGATCGACATTCTCGGCGTCAGGTCAAAAAGTGTCGTCCATTTCTGGGTGAACAAACTCCTGGCAAAAGGGTTGCTCGAAAAAGACAAGCGCGGGTACTTGAAACCTGCTCGTCAGTCGCTCGCCCTGCCTGTGGTTGGAGAGGTTGCTGCCGGGTTTCCCTCACCTGCCGAAGAGGAACTCCGCGACGTCATCTCCTTCGACGAGTACCTCGTTACCAGACCGGGCTCTTCCTTTCTGCTCAAAGTAAGCGGTGACTCCATGACAGGTGCGGGCATCCTGGAAGGCGATCTCGTCATCGTGGAGCGAGGACGGGAGCCCCGAAACGAAGATATCGTCGTCGCCGAGGTGGATAACGAATGGACGATTAAGTACTTCAGAAAAGAAGGCAGGAACGTCATCCTTGAGGCAGCCAATCCAAAATACAAGACCATCAAACCGAAATCAGAACTTCGCCTGGGGGGTGTCGTGTCGGCAGTGATAAGAAAGTACCGCAAATAATTTTTTCTTCCCTGCTTCCGGTTCCCGAAGATGATATTGGTAAAGATTTTATTGGTTGCGATCCTGGGTTTCCTCGTCAGCTGCGGACTATTCTACTTCCGGCAGGAGAACATGATCTTCTATCCGGAAATTCTCCCTCCCGACTTCCAGTACAAATTCCCCACCCAGTTTGACGAAGTGAACCTCAATGTCGAGGGCGCCGTCATCAATGCCCTGCACTTCAAGGCCGATGCCCCGAAAGGAGTAATCATCTATTTTCACGGGAACGCCGGAAACCTGCGCGGCTGGGGCGAAGTGGCACTTGATTTCACACGGCTCAACTATGACATCCTTATAATGGATTACAGGGGCTACGGGAAGAGCACGGGGAAGATTGAGAGCGAAGCCATGCTGCATAGTGATGCGGCGGTAGCTTATGGCCATCTCAGGGTATCGTATCCTGAAGATCAGATCGTCATCTATGGGAGATCGATAGGAACGGGGATAGCGGTTCATCTTGCGAGAGAGAACAAGCCACGCATGGTCATCCTGGAGTCGCCCATGTTCAATATGCAGGACCTTGCCAAGTATCACTATCCTCTGATACCGGCGAAATTGATTTCCTCGCTGCTCAAATATCCGATGCAGACTAACCTATGGATCGGCGATCTGCGATGCCCGGTCTATCTCTTTCACGGCAAAGCGGATGACATCGTTCCCCACAATTCCAGTGAGCGGCTCATCAAACTCATCAAGACCGAAGGCCGCCTGATCACACTACCCGGCGGCGGCCATAACAATCTCGACGCATTCCAGCAATATCACGAGGAACTGGCACGCATCCTTAAATAGGGGAGAATCTATTCTTCTTGCCATGCCTTTTTCGGTCGAAAGAGAAGAAACATGCCCACCTGGATCATAATAGCTCTCATCGTCATAGCGATTCTCGTTCTCGGCAAATTGGTCTTTGCCTTTTCTCTTGTCTCGGTGTTCCCGATCACACAGGGCGCAATGTTCCACCCGTCTGCCCGCATCAGGGTGAGAACGTTTCTCGATCATGTGCCGATGAAGGCGGGAGAACTTCTCGTCGATGTCGGATGCGGGGACGGCAGGGTTCTGAGGGCGGCAAGCCAGCGCTACGGCGTCAGGGCGCTGGGGTTCGAGGTGAATCCCATAGCGTATACACTCGCGCGCATTCGCACCCTCGGCATGGAAGGGGTTGATGTGAGATTGGGCAATTTCTGGAAGGCGAATGTCGCGGATGCGGATGTGGTATTCTGCTATCTCTTTCCGGATGTCATGGAGAGGCTTGCCGGGAAACTGGAGAGGGAGCTTCGTCCCGGGACGCGCGTCGTGTCATGCAACTTTCCATTCCCGGGATGGAGGCACAGAGAGGTGATTTATCCGGAGTCGTCTCTCCATGCCGATCCAATCTATATCTATCAGTTACCGGACGTCAGTATACAACAAGCTCGTAACCATACACATACTGCCGGGCAACCTCGGCTTCGTAATACTTGATGTTGTAGAAGAGGGCAAAATCCTGGCTGTCAATGGCGTAATAGGACCTGCTGAGACCAAGGTATGCCTCCGAGAAGAAAGGATCCAGGGCAATCGCTTTCCTGAGCTGATCGATTGCGTCCCTGTGCATACCCTGCTCTGCTAATTCTCTGCCACTCTTGTAATAAGCCATTGCCTCCTCGCTGGCCTGAGGCGTAAGGCCGACATAGTATGATTGCGACGGCAAAGCGCAACCTGAAATTACAAGAAGAATCAGAATTAATGATGGGAGAATCTTTCTCATGACCCGTCTCCTTTCATTGCATTGCCTTTCGACTTATTTAAATTTATTAAGAAAGTATGCCTCCAAACAAAAAACTCCGAACAAATTATAGGGTAAATAAGATTTTATGTCAAAGAATATGATCTCTTCCACCTATATCGGCACATCGGGCTGGAATTATGAGCATTGGAGAGATATTTTTTATCCCGCCACATTTGCTAAATCGAAGTGGCTTGCCTTTTACGCCCAAAATTTCAATACAATTGAGGTCAATGCCACCTTCTATCGTCTTCCCAAACCGGAAACCTTCGAAAATTGGCGGCAGACGACGCCGCACGGTTTTCTATGGGCGGTAAAGGCCAACCGCTATATCACACACATCAGACGCCTGAAGGACGCCGGAGAACCACTGGAGCGGTTCTTTTCCGCAGCGCGGGCGCTTAAAGAAAAGCTGGGACCCGTCCTCTTCCAGCTTCCGCCTTCTCTCGCCTTTGACCAAGATACATTTCAAGATTTCTGCAGCAATGTCAGGATATACAAACATCGCTGCGTCTTCGAGGTCCGCCACAAGAGCTGGCTTGAGGAGAATGTCCTGGCAAGGCTTGAAGAGAGCGGCATAGCTTTCTGCATTTCGGATACGGCGGGCCGGCATCCCTACAGCGAGGCCGTCACTGCGGATTTCGTATACATCCGCCTTCACGGATCGAGGAAGCTTTATGCGTCGAACTACACGGAAGAAGAGCTCCAAGTGTGGGGAGAAAAAATAAGGCGGTGGAACAGAGAAACCTACGTGTATTTTGACAATGACTTCGGTGGATACGCTCCCAAAAATGCAGCGAGGCTGAAAGAGATTATGGGTCTAGGCTGATTCCCTACTTCCTCTCTACTATCCGACGCACGGTCTTCTCTCTTGTGGGCTGCCCTGCATCAGAGTGAGCATCAGATTCCTTCCACTTACCGGTATCAAAATCCAGAAGCTGAAAAGGCCGGAACAAGCCCTTGTAGCGCATGGCGCTTATTTCCCTGATGCAGTACCCAAGATAATAATACTTGAGGCCCGCCATTCGGGCCCACTCGATCTCTTTCAATATGGAAAAGGTCCCCGGAGAGAAATCACTGAACCCGGGATCAAACGCAAAGTAGATCGTTGAGAGCGAAGTCTCGCCGAGATCGAGAAATCCGTTTCCCGCAAGCTTTCCATCAATGAACACTGCAGAGACAAGCCCTGGAGTCGGCGAGACGAAAAATTCGTTGAAGTAGCTCCCGAGATCGCAGGGCGGCTTGCGATAGCGGATCCGCAGAAACCTGTTATAGAGCAGGAGGCTCTTTCTGATATACTTCGCTGCGAATTCCGCAGGCTCAAACATGCGGAATTCGGTTTCCGCGTTCTTCCGGAGGACGCGGCGCTGGCTCTTCGAAGGCTCGAATAAATCCGCAGGAACGCGAATAGGCAGACACCGGCGGCAATCTTTGCAGCTGTTTCGATAGAAATACGATGCGACGTGGCGCCAACCCCTGGCAAGGAATTCATCCGTCTGTGCGGGAGAGATGTTTACGTTCCAAAGGAAGGCCTCTTCCACGGGCGCCGTGATTTCCGGGAAATAAGTGCACGGCCTTTGAGTAACGCTGCTCAGCTCTCTCAAAAAGTCGCGTTTCCTTTTCATTGTTTTCATTATTCGGGGCTTTATCTCAGACAAGCGTTTCTACCTTAAGCTTCGGCTCCAGAACTTCATTGGCCTTTTCGAGGTTCTCGTAGGAAGCGTAAATGGCGATTGCCGCGGCATCCGCTGCCTTTGCGAAATAACGGGACGCGGCCTCTAAGAGCTTCTCCGGCGTCATATCGAGTATCTCATTCCTGAATTTCAGACGGTAATCGTCTGTGAGACTCGTGAAGTCACGGATCATAGCGATGTACCCCCGGGTCGAAGGGTCCATCGGTTTGTCGAGAATACCTATCGTTCCGATGATTGTCTTCTCAAGCTCCGCG
>DATJBN010000237.1:0-4574 GCA_035515335.1 Syntrophales bacterium
GAGCGGTCGATAATACGGTGCGACCGGTCGAATATTGAATAGAGTATTTGATGTTCTGATCCTGGTACAGGCAAATCGGGGCGCTTAAGCAGGGACTCAGAAATTCAGCTTTTCTCTAAGATCTTTAAGATGTCTTCTGCTTACGGGTATGGTGCGGCCGGATTTTGTCCTGATTTCCGCGAGCATGTTTTCATGGAGGACGATTTCATCAACACGGTCAATGTTGACGAGGTATTGCTTATGGCATCGCACAAGACTTGTATTGTGCTCCAGCACCCTCAAAGTAAGGTCTGTAAAGAACTCGCCGGCAGGGCACACCACATAGACCCCTGCCTCGTTCGATTTCACGTAATCGACGTCCGCGGTGTTAATCAGCTTGATCCGGGAGGCGAGAAGACACGGGATCTTTTTAATCTCGGGGGTTGCATAAGATGGCCTTTCCCCGGGGCGTGGTATTTTTTTGAGTTTCCGGACGGTCTTCCCGAGCCTTATTTTATCAACAGGCTTGAGGAGGTAGTCGAGGGTATTCTCCTCGAAAGCTTTAAGCGCATATTCATCGTAAGCAGTGACGAATACAACAGCGGGCATTTGGTTTTCGTCAATCATGCCGAGAAGCTCGAAACCGCTTATCACCGGCATCTGTATGTCGAGGAAGAGAACATCAGGCCTTTTATCTTTTATCTCCTGAAGCGCTTCAACGGCATTTCCACATTTCCCTATGATAGTGAATTCGCCAGTCTCAAGGAGCATTGCCTCGAGTTCGTCACGCGAGTGTATCTCATCATCCACTATGAGGGCGCGCATCATTTTGCACATCCCGCGAGAGGAATTCGTATTGTCACACACGTTAACTCGTCCGGTACGCTGTATACTGCGATCCCGAAGTCCATACCAAAGAGCGCCTTCAAGCGCCTGTCCACGATTTTAATTCCCAGACCATCGCCTGTTCCGCCTTCCCGGTAGGCGCCGGCATTATCTTCGATCTCGATCACGGCTTGGCCGTCTTCCCGGTATGCGGAAACTTTTGCCGTCCCCTGACCGAGCATATTGGATATCCCGTGTTTCACGGCATTCTCGATCAATGGCTGAAGAGTAAATGTGGGAATCTTCAATGCGAGAAGGGCCGGATCGATGTCCATCTCAACGGACAGCCGGTCATCAAACCGCGCCTTTTCGATCTGCAGGTAGGAATTTACCTGGTCAAGTTCCTCTTCGAGTGTCGAGAGGTCACTGCCTCGCTTCAGATTTTTTCTGAAGAAATTGGAAAGATGGATCAAGAGCTCTCGCGCCCTCGCGGGATCGTTTCGTGTTATCGAGATTATGGTATTGAGAGAGTTGAAGAGAAAATGCGGATTCACCTGAGCCTGTAAAAGTTTCAGCTCGGCCTGCACTAGGAGGTTCTTCTGTCTCTCGTAACGTGAGAGAAGCAGCTGGTTCGAGAGGAGGCTCGTGATTCCCTCGCCCAGCATCTTATTCATATTGAGAAACTGTTTATTCTTGGGCTCGTAGAGTTTAATCGTGCCTATCACGTCGTTGTCTATATGGAGGGGGACTACTAGGACCGAATTGAGCGTACACGCGGGAGATAAAGGACATGTGTAGTGTTCCCTCTCGCCGTCTGCGAATATGACCTTGTTCTCGGCAATGGCCGTCTTTGTTAGCGGCGAAACGATAGCACTCCCGGGCACGTGGTGGTCCGAGCCGTAGCCGATGAAGGCCATCACCTTATCCCTGTCGGTAATAGCGACCGCCCCAACACCTGTCTCTTCCTGGATTATCTTTGCGAGATCCACGGCAGTCTCCGCGTTGATCCCCCTGCCCAGGAAATCAAGGGTCCTTTCTGCGATCTTAAACGCCTTTGCGGATGATATTGCGGCCACTCGTTCGTACATATTCTTCTGGTCACGGCCTATACTAATGAACAGTGCGGTGCCAGCGGAGCTAGAAAAGATCATCGGTATCGCAATGACCTTCACCAGGGCAAGGGCATCTGCATACGGCCGCGAAACGAGGAGGATGATCGCCATTTGCACCATCTCTGCTAGGAATGTCGTAGCAAAAGCGACCTTGGGATCGAATACCAGATCGGTCTTGCCCTTTCTGCGGAGGTAGAGATGGACGAATCCTCCTATCGCGCCTTCTACGGTCGTTGAAAGGCCGCAGGAAAATGCAGTGAATCCTCCCAGAGAATACCGATGCAGGCCTCCGGTCAGACCCACCGCAGTGCCCAAGAGAGGCCCTCCTATTATACCGGCGAGCACCGGACCTATGGCTCTCGTATTTGCGATTGCATCCTGTATGGGAATGCCTAGGTACGTTCCCAATATGGATACGGCGGAGAAGAAGAAGTAGAGATAGACCTTGTCGCGAGTGCGAAGGGACTCAGTGGTAAGCGGTTTGAACCAAGGCGATTTGCAATATAGATAGGCGATAACGAGGAATACCGACATCGCCTGGATCAAATGAAAAAGAAGTTCCATTTTTGTTCAACTAATTCCTTTTAATATTTATATATAATAAGGATGTCATCAGGTGTCAACCGGAAAGACCATAGGGGGGCATCAGCATTCAGGACTTCATAAGACTGTGGATAAAATTTACCATCTCCTCAAGGACTTTTTCCCCTGCCTGTATGTGGGGGATATGTCCGCAGTTGTCAATCATGCACCCCACTGCAGGACCCGATACCTGGCTCGCGATGGCCGCAACCTGCGCGGGTGTACCATACTCATCGTCCTTTCCCTGAATAGCGAGTACCGGGCACGTGATCGCGGGAAGGTATTCTTCTATATTCCAGTTGCGGAAAGCGGGGGAAAGCCAAGTGTCCGCCCAGCCGCGAAACATGGAGTCAGTATTACTGCCGTGGAATTTGGCAAGACGCTCTTTCAAATCAGTTGTCTCGTAAACCTCAACTGCGCGCTTGATGCCCTCCAGTGTGGCGTCCTCTACAAAGACATGTGCAGCCTCGGTGATGATTCCTCGGGTTCGCCCTGGATTCCTTCCGGCGTATATCAGGGCAATCGAGCCGCCGTCACTGTGGCCGACAAATACGGGGTTCTCGATCTTGCACTGCTTCAGAACCTCGGGAAGACTGATAAAGGCCTCGTCGTGGAGATAACGAGGCGTGCGTGGCGCATTCAAGGGGTCAGAGTTGCCGTACCCCCAACGCTCATACACCAGAACTGGATGGCACGTTGACGCGCATACTGCATCCGGGAAATCGCGCCACTGACCGACGCTGCCGAGACCTTCGTGTAGAAAAACGAGCACTGGCGAGTCAGCCGCCGTTTCTGCGGGTGTAAGAGAGAGGGCTGAAAGCCTGTGCCCGGCAGCATAGAGATCAAATGTCTTCCGAACGATGCTGGGCCCGGATTGGGGTCCGCGTACGTCAGTTCTCATATCTTATCCGTATTGCGCCTGGTGTCATTTCTTGAACTGTAAGAGTCTATTATCAAATGACCATGTTACTCAAGATTGTCACCACTCGCGCCTCTTATGTTCAGTCGATGAGGATTTCCTTGATTGCAAGTCGTCGTCTGGGCGCCGGCGACTCTGCCGGGTAGCCCAAAGGCAGAAGGGCGACCACATGGATGTTGCGGCCCCAGCCAAAGATTGTCTTCACCGCTTTTTCATCAAACAATCTTATCCAGCAGGTCCCCAGGCCGAAGTCCAAAGCGCGGAGCACGATGTGCTCCACGGCAATTGCCAGGTTCAACGCGATTCTCGGGGTGAGCTCTTCGATGTCAACGGGCGTATAGCGCTCGGTCCTGTCTGCGATAACCTTGACGATCCTGCCTTCGACAGCGCCGATCCTTCCTAGGTCCTGGATACCGGAGACCGTCCCGTCTATGAATGCCTTCAAATCGATGCAGCAGACAAGAATGACAGGTGCTTCCGCTATGAATAGCTGCTTATACGAGGCCTGCGCTAGGGCGGTTCTGGTCCTCTCGTCGCGGATAATCTTGAACCGCCATGGCTGAGAATTTGAACCGGAGGGGGCGAGCCTCGCGGCATCCAAAAGGGCTGTCAAATGCTCCTCCGGTACCTGATCGGGTTTGTACTTCCGTATACTCCGCCTCTTTTCTATGGCTTCCTTCGTCGTTAACACGGTCTCCTCCTGTAGCAGCGCTTATCACATACTAGGGCTACACAGCCGCAGCACGTTCGATTATCTCTCCTAAAATCCTGGCCGTTCTGCCTGTTAATTTCCGGCAAAGGTCTCTCTTCGGCCCAGTCCTGTATTCTTTAACCTCCATTTCATCCATCCAGTTGATCTTCACGATATCGCGGCAGAGAATAGTGCCGTTTGCAACGTCTTCTCTAAAACGCTTCATGAATTCATGGGCGTATTTCCACATGCGGAAATCGGCGGGCATATTACCCTGGCTTCTTCCGAACATCATGCCGATCACTGCCAGACCTCCGACCAGAGCACCGCATACCTCACCGTGCGCCCCGAGGCCGCCGCCGAATACATCCATTGCCTTCCGCATATCATCGTTAGCTTCCCTGCCAAGCTTTTCCTGCCCGACCGCAAGAACTGCCTGGCTTCAGTGAAAAAGCCTGTCAAACAA
>DATJBN010000238.1:0-8452 GCA_035515335.1 Syntrophales bacterium
TCCGTACGGGATCGAGGCCATGCTGCCCAAGATGTCGCATGTTAATATATTGCTTGAAGGAATTGAATGTAAGACGGCGAATATCATAAAACAAGAGATGCTTTCCATCGGTGGTGACGCAGCCGTTTCACATGCGTCGGTTTCGTGCAGCGCAAAGAAGACGGACTGCATCATCATGGGAACGGTAAAACAGATCCAGCGATTCTCAGACAAAATCTCCCTTCAGCCGCTCGGTTTGAAAGACATAGCGAAGAGTATCAAAGAACTCCTCGGGAATGCAGCTAAGGATATGTTTATTTTGAGGACATGTAAGAGGGAGATTATCCTCGGAGATAAGACTGCGGTCATGGGGATACTTAACGTAACGCCGGACTCATTTTCCAATGGAGGGCTATTCAAAAAGCCGGGCGATGCCGTTGAATATGCTCTCAAGATGGCGGAGGACGGCGCAGACATCATAGATGTTGGCGGCGAGTCGTCACGCCCCGGGGCAGAGCCGGTCCCTGTAGATGAAGAGATGGCAAGGGTCATCCCCGTAATTAAGGGACTCGAAAGATCCGTCAAGATTCCCATCTCGATCGATACGGCTAAGGCAGAAGTAGCAAGAGCGGCCATCGATAGCGGGGCAGAGATAGTAAACGATATAAGTGGAATGACCTTTGACAGTTTAATGCCGAGGGCACTTGCCGAAACCGGCGCTGCAGTCGTCCTTATGCATATGCGTGGAACTCCGAAGGACATGCAGAAGGGTGATCTTTCCTACAGATCTTTAAGAGGCGAAATCATCGAGTTTCTGGCAGACAGGATAGATGAGGCGCGAGCTGCCGGCATATCGGAAGAGAGCATTATGATAGATCCCGGGCTGGGATTCGGCAAGACCGGGGAAGATTCGATGAGACTTCTGGGACATCTTTCCGAATTCAGGGTGCTGGGAAGGCCTATTGTCGTGGGCCCCTCAAGAAAAGCCTTCATAGGCAGAATAACGGGCGGCGAACCCAGAGAACGACTGGAGGGAACCGCGGCATCCGTGACGGTTGCCATTATGAACGGGACGAATGTGGTCAGGGTTCACGACGTGAGGGCGATGAAGAAGGTGGCGGCAGTAGCCGACGCCATACTCCGGGCATAAGGGACAGCAGACAGGATTACCGCTGATAGAGTTGGCGAAGATGATTCACGGTATAGGCACCGATCTCGTGGAAGTTAAAAGGATTGAAAGGATACTCTCAAGGTGGGGAAACCGCTTTCTCGACAAGGTCTTTGCTCATCACGAAATCGAATACTGTGTGAAGAGAACTTCTCCAGCGATCCACTTTGCGGCAAGGTTTGCGGCAAAGGAGTCGTTCTTAAAATCTCTGGGCATCGGTCTGGGAATGGGCGTTCCGCTTACGGCTATCGAGATCAGGAACAATGAGCTGGGAAACCCTATGCTCGCGATCCATGGGAAGGCGGATGATCTTATAAAGGGCCTGGGTGTTACAGCAGTTCACGTGAGTATTGCGCACACGCGCGCCCATGCGCATGCAGTCGTTATCCTGGAGAAGGGAAGTCACGGGGCTGGTGGTAAAAGGCAATGAATTGGACGGAAATAACGTCACCAGAAAAAGAGTTTTTGCATGCGAAGACCGGGAAGGCGGCCGTGGCATCAAAGAGTCCGGAAGAAACCTTTTCCGTTGGCCTGATCATAGGGCAGAATCTCTGTGCCGGCGATATCATCGCACTTGTCGGTGAGCTTGGTGCGGGCAAAACCTGTATTACCCAGGGCATTGCCAGAGGTCTCGGCGTCCGCTGCGAATACCCAATAACAAGCCCCTCATTTACGTTGATAAATGAATATGAGGGAAGACATGTGATGTATCATTTTGACCTCTACAGGCTGTCGCGGCTGCAGGAGCTTGATGACACAGGTTGCGAGGAATATCTCTTCGGAAGAGGCGTGAGTGTAATTGAGTGGGCGGATAAGGCAGAAGATATTCTTCCCGAAAAAACGATCTTCATCCGAATGGACTATGCCGGCGAAAACGAAAGGATGATAACAATTTCCGGAGATAGTAAAAGAACAGCTGTTTTAGCGGAAAAATTGAAAGACGGAGGTTTTTAGGGGATGGCCCTGGTTGTGCAAAAGTATGGTGGTACGTCGGTTGCGGACTTGGATAAAATAGAGAATGTCGCCAGGAGGGTGCAGAAGACTAAGGATGCAGGAGATGACGTTATCGTAGTTCTTTCCGCGATGGCCGGCGAAACCGACAGGCTGATACAGCTGGCGCAGAGGGCGGCTCGCAATCCTGATGAAAGAGAATACGACGCTCTGATCTCTACCGGCGAACAGGTTACGGTGGCCCTCCTTTCGATAGTCCTTAACGGCAAGGGAATCCGGGCGAGGTCCTTTCTTGGCTATCAGATCAAGATCGTAACAGACGAAGTACACACAAAGGCACGGATCCTCCGTATCGACACTGAAGCTATAGGAAAGGAACTTAAGAATGGGACTGTTGTCATCGTCGCGGGCTTTCAGGGTGTCGACGAGGGCGGCAATATCACGACCTTGGGAAGGGGCGGTTCGGATACAAGTGCTGTCGCCATTGCCGCGGCCGTTAAAGCCGATGTATGCGACATTTACACCGATGTCGCCGGCGTGTACACCGCCGATCCCAACATATGCAAGCGGGCGCGAAGGCTGGACAGGATATCGTATGACGAAATGCTTGAAATGGCCAGGGCAGGAGCCAAGGTTCTTCAACCGCGTTCCGTCGAGCTTGCGAAGAAATTTGAGGTACCGGTTCATGTAAGGTCATCATTTACCGATGAAGGAGGCACACTGGTTACGAAGGAGGATGCGGAAATGGAAAAGGAAGTAGTATGTGGAGTGACTTATGACCGTGATCAGGCTAAGATTACAGTGGTGCGCGTTCCTGACAGGCCCGGTATTGCGGCTCAACTGTTTACTCCGCTCGCGAACCACAATATCATGGTGGACATGATCATACAGAACGCGAGCCTCGAGGGGTACACGGATCTGACGTTCACGGTTTCGCGAAAGGAGATAAAGAAGGCCCACGAGCTTGTTAAGGCTGCGGCAAAGGACATAGGCGCGGCAAAGGTGGAGATAGATGAAGACGTATCCAAAATATCGATCATCGGTGTGGGCATGATAAGCCATTCGGGTGTGGCCGCGAAGATGTTTTCAGCCCTCGCTAAAGAGAGCGTGAATATATTGATGATCAGTACCTCTGAGATTAAGATCTCATGCGTCATACAGGAAAAATATACCGAACTTGCAGTTGCTGCCCTGCATGACGCCTTCGCATTGGATAAGAGGTAGTCTTATACTAAAGAACGTTTAATCTCCCTTTCCCATATCCCACCAGGGAGGTTCATGAACGGGCGCAAGGGTAACGGAAAGGCAGAGCGATAGGCATCGTCGTTATCATCTTGCTCCTTATTGTATTTTCCTAGGGCGCTTCATTCCCGTCCCCTGCGCCACGCGCTATACCTTGTGGCGATCCAAGTTACGGACCGCTGATAGTAGGATTCCGGGGGCTGCGGATAGCAACGGTGTCTTTTACCTGAATGAGAAGGCTACGGTTCGGGACCTCCTTCGCGCGGCTTCAGTCAGTTCGCAAGAGAATTTTGATCCGAAAGTCGTGAGCAGGCCTTTGTATACAAGGGAGACGGTTTTCGTCGAGTCTCAAAGAAGTTAATAATCGGGCAGATGAGTAACGCTAACAAGTTGATGCTTGGCATTCCCGTTGACATCAACAAAGCCACTTTGGACGACCTCGTACTGATTGCCGGAATCGGCAAAAGAACTGCATAGCACATTATTGAATGGCGAGAAAGGGCAGGGGGGCGCAATGTAGAGGACTTGATGAAGATCCGGGGCATCGCAGCCGTCAGCTCTGGGCCTCATCGGAATTTGTCAAGATAACTTAAGACCCTCTGCACATAAACCTGAGTCTCACGGTAAGGTGGTACACCTCTGTGCTTTATTACCGCAGCCTCGCCTGCATTGTAAGCAGCAAGGGCGAGCGGCAGGCTGCCGTTGAAGTAATTGAGGAGGTACCTGAGGTATCTCACACCGCCCTCGATGTTATTTTCCGGATGGAATGAATCCTGAACCTGCAGCGACGAAGCAGTAGCAGGCATCAATTGCATGAGTCCCCGAGCCCCCTTCGGGGATACGGCTCGATGGTTGAAATTAGATTCGGCCTTGATTATTGCCTTTATCAGGGCTGGTTCGATCTTGTGCTTCTCGGAGACCTTGACGATCAATTCGTCATATTGCGACATGTTGTCGCCAAGTTTCCTGTCGAGAAGGATGCGCTTTTCCTTCATGACAAGGGTATATTTGATGCCGCTTTCGGTGGGAACGTTGGTAAGATGGATAACGCCCTGTGCATCCTCGTACTTATAGATATCTGCAGAGGCCGGCAGTGCTATGCATAGTATAATGAGAACAGTCACAAAAAGACGAAACTTGGTCGCTAAACCCATCTCCAGTCTTTCCTTGAAGGCGAAATTTAAAGCCGGACAAACTATTATATGAAAGTTACTATATAATATTCAAGAACTTTGTTCTTCATAATCCTTGACAGAGTCAAGGCATGATGGTACTCAAAAAAATAAAGATGTCGGGGCGTGGCGCAGCTTGGTAGCGTATCTGAATGGGGTTCAGAGGGTCGGAGGTTCAAATCCTCTCGCCCCGACCATCTATTAAAATCGTCCTTCCCATCGAAAACTTTAGTTCCGAATCCGCAATTCTCCACTATGCAATGGTTTGAGACAGATTACTTTCGCGACGGCCCTGTTTCTTTGTTGAATACCCATGCTGAAGACTAAACAATTCCGATACCATCTTGATAACTTAGGATATCTTGTTTACGGAAGGGAAAATGCCCTGGCGATTGACGGTGGTGCTTTTACGGCCATCTTGTCCTTTCTCAAGGAAAACGCCCTCCGCCTTCTTTATGTGGCCAATACCCACGATCATATTGATCACACAAGCGGAAACGCTGCACTCATCGATAAAGCAAACGCTCTATTTCTGCCAAATGAGAAGATATGTGATCGCACGATCGAACTGGAGGGCGAGACTATTAAAGTGTATCATACCCCCGGACACACTCGCAATTCGCTCTGTTTTCATCACGATGATGTTCTCATTACCGGAGATACGCTGTTCAACGGCACGATAGGCAACTGCTTCTCTGGCGATCTGAAAGGCTTTTACCACTCCATGAAGAAGATAATGTCGCTTCCTGCGGACACAGTGATTTATGCGGGCCATGATTATGTTGAGGATGCCTTGGTCTTTGCAAAGCGACTTGAACCTGGCAATAAATTCATAGAGACTTACAGAAAAAATTATTCATCTTCCCATGTCTATTCCAGGCTTGCGGATGAATTAAGGGTGAATCCCTACCTTCGCTTCAATGAGCCCGGCATTATCGGACTGCTTAAGAAGAATAAGCTGCCCACGAAATCGGAATGGCAGAGGTGGCAATCATTAATGACTATCGATTAGAGGTCGAGACGGATGATAGATCATCAGTCCTTCAACGACAGGCAGAAGGATTTTACCATCGACACGGGATTGTATGATCTCTTTGACTGAGCGAGATTAGGAAGTTTCATATCACTTTCTTTATTAATGTACTCATAATCACCGAACAATTGTTTAGCGCATTCGTTGTCGAGAAACTGGTAAAGGCCCTTGATTGCGGCGTTTGCTTTCTCGAAATTCAGGACGCCCATATTATGGGTAAGATGCGAGCCGATTCCGAAAGCGCTTACCGCGCCGTCTATGCGGATCAGTATCCCTTGAGCCTCCAGGGCATCGATATTATTAAGTGCATTTAAGGTAGCCAACTTCTCACAGGCAAGGCTCTCATTGTCCTCAGAATCGCAATTTCTAGCTTCGCACCACTCCTGCAGAAAGTCCACGCACTCGTTTGAATTTTTCTCGTTAATAAACTCTATGTTGACTCTATGCTTGTTTAGGTATTTCTTGCGAAATTGATGGATCAGATTCCTCTGTTTGGCGAATCTGTTGCCTTTAAGGGATACGAGGTCTTCTTTCAAATATACATAGTCATCAAATGCATCCTGTTCCGTGATCCGGAAATAGGATTCAATCTTAGAGGCCCCATATCTGGCAAAATAGTCCTCGGGAACGAACCAGTAGTTCTTAAGACCTATATCTCTGGCAAGGTCGACAAGATATTCAGGATTTAGATCCTTCCTGGGAGAGATCGGCAGAATAAGGTGATCATCTGCGGGCTTTGCGGCTGACCTATTACAGATGAACAAGGCGCTATCTTCAAGTGAATAGTACGTCTTGAGCTGCTGATTGCTCCAGACAATAAGCGAAAGAAGAGAATAATTGCAGAGGCGATATCGCTGATTCCTGAAAAAATCCTTTAAGTTTGCGTAATCACTCACTTCTAATTGTTTAAATTCCATAATCACTCTACTTACGAGAACCCAACGATTCCAAAAACAGCAAGAAAAATATAGGGATTAGAAGCTGTTGTGTCAAGCTATTAACAGGAATTGGTGGGGGGCGCAAGTATGACTTATGGGGACCTCAGAAGTTGCGCGGAATTGTGGAGAAAAAATGCAAAATTGGCCGGAAAAGTGCATGGAATAATAGCCGTTGACAATCAAAGTGCGAATGAATATATAGGTCAATGAGCGAGAGTGGCGGAACTGGCAGACGCACTGGACTTAGGATCCAGCCCGCCTCAGCGGATAGGGGTTCAAATCCCCTCTCTCGCACCAGATTCCGTTTATTCCAGATAAATCAAGGAGTTAATGCATAGTGTCAGAATCCGTCATGGCTGTCAAAATCGAAGATTTAAGTCCCATCAAGAAGAAGATTCTTTTTGATATTTCATGGCCTGAGGTTAAGAAGGAACTCGATTCGGTTTACAGAGACGTGGGCAAGAAGGCCAAGATCAAAGGGTTTAGGCCGGGGCGGGTTCCGAGGGATGTCCTTGAGTCGATCTATAAGGAGCACGCAGAGGACGAAGCTGTTTCTAACCTGGTAAATAAATATTATTGGGCCGCTCTGGAAGAGAACAAGATTAAGGCAGTCGCACAGCCGGATATCGATCAGAAAGGCATAGAAGCGGAAAAGAATTTTACCTTTAGCGCTACGGTGGAGGTTGAACCAGCATTTGAGCCGGCAGGATACATTGGTCTTGAGCTAAAAAAAGAGAGGCACGAAGTTACCGAGTCTGATATTCTTAAGAGACTCGAAGAAGTGCGTGAGATGTTCGGTACCATGGAGGAGGTGGAAGGCGATAGACCCGCTGCTTCGGGGGATTTTGTAGTAATTGACTTTGAGGGATTCGTTGACGGAAAATCCCGCAAGGAGATGAAGGCTGATAACTATCTTCTGGAAATCGGTTCGAAGAGGTTTGTGCCCGGCTTTGAAGAACAACTCATCGGAATTAAGAAAGGTGAAGCAAAGAAGATAGGAGTCAAGATGCCCGACGACTATCATGCAAAGGAGCTTGCCGGAAAGGATGTAGAGTTTTCCGTGACTTTGAAGAATATCAAAGAAAAGAAGCTTCCCGAGATGGATGAAAAGTTTATCAAGAATTTTGATAAATATGAAAGCCTGGACGATTTGAAGAATGATATAAGAAGGACACTCGAGGAAGAGACGATCGCAAAAGAGAAGTCCGCGCTGAGGGGGCTGATAATAGAGAAACTTGTAGAAGCAAATCAGTTCGAGGTCCCTCGAGCATTTGTCGACCGTCAGGTGGCAAGCATGATCGAGGATATGAAGAAGGGGCTTGCTGCGCGCGGCGCGAAACGGAATGATTTACCGGAGAGAAATACGGAGTTGTACAATCTTTATAAAGATGAGGCTGCGAAGATAGTAAAGACGGTCCTCATCCTGAAGAGCATATGTCAGAAAGAGACGATTACAGTTTCTGAAAAAGAGGTAGAGGAAAAGATCAACGAGATTGCCCGTGAACGCGGGCAGGATGTCGCTTCGTTGAAAGAGTCTATGAAATCAAGGGGCGTGATCGAAGATATCAGAAGCGAGGTCCTGAACGATAAAGTGTTTGAGTTCATAGAAGACAAGGCGAAAGTCGAAATAGTAGATAAATAGGATAGGGAGTAAGGAAGATGCCTTTGATCCCAATGGTAATAGAACAGGATGGTAGAGGCGAAAGGGCCTTTGACATTTATTCAAGGCTCTTGAAGGACAGGATAATTTTTCTGGGCACGGCAATAGACGACGATGTGGCAAACCTGATCATCGCCCAGATGCTTTATCTCGAATCAGATGACCCGGACAAAGAGATATTCTTCTATCTCAACAGCCCCGGGGGAAATGTCAGCTCGGGAATGGCGATATACGATACGATGCAGTACATCAGGCCTCCGGTTTGTACGGTCTGTATGGGACAGGCGGCGAGCATGGGTGCACTGTTGC
>DATJBN010000239.1:0-12130 GCA_035515335.1 Syntrophales bacterium
GCGGGTAATCGCGGAGCTTCAGAGACAGGAGAAGGTTATCCTCTTCATTGATGAGATTCATAACATCGTTGGGGCCGGCGCTGTTTCCGGGGGCTCCCTCGATGCCTCCAATATTCTTAAACCGGCCTTGGCTTCGGGCAAACTGCGATGCGTCGGTTCCACCACTTATGACGAATACCGGAAATATTTTGAGAAGGACGGGGCGCTCTCGCGGAGGTTCCAGAAGATTGAAGTGCCGGAGCCTACAACTGAAGATACTGCAAAGATCCTTGAGGGCATCAAGAAGAGATATGAAGAGTACCACCGTGTGACCTATACGGGAGAGGCCTTGCGCGCTGCGGCGGAGTTGTCTCACAAGTACATCAACGACAGAAGACTTCCGGACAAGGCTATCGATGTGATCGATGAGGCTGGCGCACTTGCAAATATGAAGGACGCCGAAGAAGGTATTGAAAAGGTTGTTGACCTGCATAATGTCGAGGCAGTGATCGCAAAGATAGCGCGAATTCCTGAAAAGAGCGTTTCCTCTTCAGAGCTCGACAAACTCAAGGATCTGGAAGCGGGCCTCAAGAAGAAGATCTTCGGACAGGATAAGGCTATTGAATTGGTTGTCGAGGCGATTAAGCGTTCACGCGTGGGATTCCGCGAGCCACACAAGCCCATAGCATCCCTGCTTTTTGTAGGACCGACCGGAGTCGGAAAGACGGAGCTTGCACGCCAGCTGGCCCTGACGCTTGGGGTACCGATTAACCGCTATGATATGAGTGAGTATCAGGAGAAACATACGGTTGCCAAATTTGTGGGTGCGCCTCCCGGCTACGTAGGCTACGAGGAGGGTGGGCTTCTCACCGAGGCGATAAGAAAGAATCCGCATTCGGTACTGCTCCTTGATGAAATCGAAAAGGCGCACGCCGATATCTTCAATACGCTCCTGCAGGTCATGGACTATGCGACCCTGACCGACAATAACGGAAAGAAGGCGGATTTCCGGAACGTCGTCATTCTTATGACGTCCAACGCCGGTGCGCGGGAGATAGGCAGGCAGAGCATCGGGTTCGAGGCCAAGACGATAAGCAAAGACGCCGTGTTCACAGCCGTGGAGAGGATATTCTCACCTGAATTCAGGAACCGCCTCGACGGTGTCGTGAATTTCAACGCCCTGACGCATGAAGTGGTCCTCATGATCGTCAAGAAAGCAATCGGCGAATTCTCCGCCCAGTTGCAGGAGAAGAACGTGAAGATCGAGGTCACCGACCGGTGTTACGAATGGCTGGCCCGTAAAGGCTACTCGGAAGAGTTCGGAGCGAGAGAAATCGCCCGCCTGATCCAGGACAAGATAAAGAGGTTCTTTGTGGACGAGGTCCTCTTCGGGAAACTGCAGGGAGGCGGTACGGCCCTTGCGGATATCGTTGGCGAGGACGTCACCGTCCGCGTCCTTGAAGATTAGATCCATGCCGATCTTTCGACTCGGTGACGACATAATCTTTCCTCCGGTACATCTGACATCGAAAAACGGCATACTTGCCGTCGGCGGCGACCTTTCCCCAGGGAGGCTCCTTGCAGCCTACCGTCAGGGCATCTTCCCGTGGTACTCCGAAGGCGATCCGATCATCTGGTGGTGTCCCGACCCGCGATTCGTCCTGTTCCTCGACGAACTCAGGGTTTCGCGAAGCATGATGAAGGTGCTGAGGCACGGCACCTTTCGGATCACGTACGACCATGACTTCCGTAATGTTGTCCTCTCGTGTCAGAAGTCGCGGAGGAAGCAGGATGGGACGTGGATTACGGATGAGATGCTCGAAGCGTACTGTGTGCTTCACGAGCTGGGGTTTGCACATTCGGCCGAGGCCTGGCACGGGGAAACGCTTGTGGGCGGTATCTATGGCATATCCATCGGGCGCTGCTTCTTCGGCGAGTCCATGTTTTCATTCATGAGCAATGCTTCCAAGGCGGCATTGGTCAGCCTCGTTCGAAAATTAGAAGGGCTGAAATTCGAGTTTCTCGATTGCCAGGTTCATACCGCTCATCTGGAAAGCCTGGGGGCACGCTTCATTCCGCGTGAGGAATTCGTAGGTCTTCTGGCCAGGGGACTCACACACGAGAGCCTCAGGGGCAACTGGAAGATGATGTCCGAGTTCGCAGCTTCACCGGCTTAGCACTGCGCCTTCCGCACGTCGTCCTTGATCCTCTTCACATGGCCGCGGCCCAATCCTTTTACCTCGTAGCCGAGTTCAAAGAACTGCCTGATTTTTGTGTCATCGAGGATGCCGAAGCAGTCGACAATTGCAGCGGGTCGGCCCGTCATTTTTATCACATCTTCCGGCATCAGCTTCAAGTACATCTCGTGGCGGACGGCGAGGATGACGGCGTCTGCATTCTTAAGAGTATCGGATAGGTCATTGTTGACTCTCAGTTCCGAAAGCCTCTCCTGATTCCGGAAAAATCGGGACCTTGAATGGCCGGGGGCAGGGTAGCTCTCCTGCTTCTCGAATTCCCACCAGTGTTTCACGTAGGGATCGTGCACCACGACGTCGGCCCCCATTTCGGTCAGTTTGCGGACGAGGATCTCTGAGCCGCTGTAGCGGGTGTCTCCCACGTCTTCGCGGTAGGAGACGCCGAGGACCGCTATCCTGCAGGCTGCGACGATCTTCCCCATGTTGCGCAATGCGTCACGAACGAGTTGGACCGCATGCAGCGGGCGCGTGTCGTTTATGTCGATGGCCATGGGGGTGATCTTGAATATGTCGTCTTCGAAACCCATGAGCGTGTGGTAGGCCCAGACACCGAGTCCGCCGTCCTTCGGCAGGCAGTAGCCGCCGATCCCCGGGCCGGGGAAAATTATATTGGAGTGGGTCGGGCGCATCCTGATGGCCTCAAGGACCTTGATCAGGTCCACACCGTTCCGTTCGGCAAATATGCTCCATTCGTTTAGATATGCAAGCAGTGTCGCTCGATAAGAGTTTTCGACGATCTTGCAGGTCTCGCTTTCTATAGGTCTGTCGAGCACCGTAAGGGGATATTTCGCCACGTTGATGACGTCGGAGAGAAAGGCCACGACGCGTCTCCGTGCCTCATCATTGATGCCGCTTGCGACACGCCAGAATTCACGGATTGAAGAAACATACTGGCGACCGGGCATAACCCGTTCAAAAGAGTGGGCAAGCAGAGGTTCCGAGTCCACAAGCCGCCGCTTTTCAAAGGCCTTCTTTACTATTGGGTACGCTATATATTCCGTCGTTCCCGGTGGGACTGTCGTCTCGATCAGGATCATGCATTCCGGTTTTATCCTTTCACCAATTATCCTGAGACTCTCCTCAAAGGCCGTTATATCGGCCTCGCCGCAGCGCACGTCCCCCAGGGTCTCTTTATTGTAGTCGCATTGGACGTCAACGACCACTACATCGGCAAGGGAGAGGACATCGTAAGTGAAGGTGGCAATCAATGTCTTCTTCTCATTTACGCAGCGGCTGATCAGCGGCGCAACCTCCGGGTCTTCCGACTCCACCGGGGCGAGTCCCCTGTTGATGTATGGGATCTTCCAGTATGACCTTGTCGACGGCCTCTGCATCCCTATGACGAATTTCTTGGGTTTGCCCGTCTTACGGTCAACGGTATCGGCGATGACGCCTGCCATTACGGCACCCACGAACCCCAGGCCCATGACGACGACGATCTCGCGACCCAATTCCTTCTGCTCGGATATGATCTTTTGGACGCGCTCGAATTCCGATTTATATTCCCGTTCCCCAGGAAGAGAAAATGATTCGCCGTTCGGTGACTGGGAAGTCAACTGTTCCATTGCACTCGGTTCCTTTCGTTATTTCTGGCATGTTAATGAAATTACTACAGTAAAATTAAAAGTAGAGTTGATAGTGACCGTTGAAATGTCGAATAAAACAGCCCTTTTGTCAAGACGTATTTTATTGGACGCGAGATTGATGCCGCCATTCTTGGCATATCTTTTGTAAGTATTTAACGTTAACCTATATTCCGGAGTCCGGTATGTCTCTCTCTGCAGGAAATAATATTGACCTGCCCGCTCTCAACGCCGATGAGATAAGCAAATCAAGGACAAACACCGGTAGCGAAACGGTCCGCAGGAATACTGCCTTTGAAGCGATCCTCAAAGACGCCATGTCCGTAGCTCCCAGGCTTGACAAGGAGCAGGTCCAGACGCTGCTCTTGGCAATCAGGATGCAGATGAATGAAAGACTGTTCCGTGCGGTCGCGGGCGATAAAGAAACGAGCAATCCTGTCGACTCTTACCTTGGAATGATGAATCGAAGTGCAGGCGGGTATCTCCCAGAGCCGTCTGCGTCAAAAATACGGCATGAGCCTCAGAAAAATGACGAAAAACCCGTGAGAGGCGACCTGGAAGAAATAATCAACAAGGCGGCCGAGAGGTTCAGCGTCGATCCGGATCTTATAAAGGGAGTCATAAAAGCGGAAAGCAACTTCAGGGAGAAGGTCACATCATCCAAGGGGGCGATGGGGCTTATGCAACTCATGCCCGATACGGCGAAAGACCTCGGCGTAAAGAATCCCTATGACCCCTATCAAAATATTATGGGGGGTACGCGCTATCTAAAGGGTCTTCTCGACCGTTATGACGGCAACGTCGATCGCGCTCTTGCCGCTTACAACTGGGGCATGGGCAATGTAGAGAGATATCCGGGCAAACTGCCGAAGGAGACGAGAACGTATATCTCCAGGATCAAACAGTACATGGATGCCAAGGCTTAGATCACCAGGAAATTTTTTTTGCACGATGCTATAATCCCTTCACTCAATACCAGCCTGAGCGGCAGACTGTCTTTCTTTCCATTCCCTCAAGGCGGCAAGCGATCGTTCTGCATAACGCAGCCCCCTTTCCCTTTTCGGCACCTTTCTATCAAGAGGGGGGAAGAGGCCAAAATTGATGTTCATGGGTTGAAAATGTTTTTCGTCTGCATGAATAACGTACTGCAGCAGAGAGCCCAGTGCGGTAGTCCGTGGTGGGGGGTTCATCGTGTGGCCCGAGAGACTGCATGAGACGCTTATCCCGGCAAGAAGGCCGATTGCTGTGGACTCGATGTAACCTTCCGCACCCGTTATCTGACCTGCAAAGAAGACTCCCGGCTTCTTTCGCAGCCCGAGCGTTTCGTCGAGAAGCGCCGGGGAGTTGATGAATGTGTTGCGGTGGATGCTTCCGTATCTTGCAAACTCCGCGTTTTCGAGACCGGGGATCATTCGCAGGATGCGGCGCTGCTCGGGCCAGGTAAGTTTCGTCTGGAAACCGACCATGTTGAAGAGTCTGCCCTTCTCGTCCTCTCTCCGCAGTTGCACCACTGCGTAGGGTTGTCTCGCGGTTCTCGGGTCAGACAGTCCGACCGGTTTCATCGGCCCGAAGGCCAGAGTATCTTTTCCGCGCGAGGCGAGTACCTCTATCGGAAGGCAGCCGCCGAAATATTTCAGTTCTTCGAATGGTTTTAAAGGAACCTTTTCCCCATCGATCAATGCCTGCCAGAACCGCTCATATTCATTCTTTTCAAGGGGGCAGTTGAGATAATCTCCTTCTCCATCGCTGTATCGCGACGCGTGGAAGACCTTTGCATAATTGATCGAGTCACCTTCGATAATCGGGGCTATTGCGTCGTAGAAGTAGAGGTAGTCGCTGCCGGTAACATCTGCGATTGCCCCCGCCATAGCAGTAGAACTCAGAGGGCCGGTTGCGATAATTGTTATATTATCTGACGGAATCTCTTTAATCTCTCTTCTAATGATGGTAAAGTTTTCCGCGGCGAGGAGTTTTTCCTCGACGTACTTCGAAAAAAGCGACCTGTCGACAGCAAGCGCTCTCCCGGCCGGCACAGATGTTATGTCTGCCGCTTCCATGATGAGGGAGTCCATGACCCGCATCTCTTCCTTGAGTAGGCCGGCCGCACTTTCCAGCATGTTGGAGTGCAGGGAATTGCTGCAAACGAGCTCTGCAAGTCCTGGCGATTTATGGGCGGGGGAGAAAACGGAAGGCTTCATTTCATAGATGACGACAGACCGACCTCTTCGTAACAACTGCCATGCGGCCTCGCAGCCGGCAAGGCCGCCGCCTATCACGATGATGGGCTTGTCAGAGGTCATCTCTATTGCAGAGGGGCTTTATATTTGCAGTCCTCGCCGCGGCACGCCTTGTGCGGGCCGCCTCGCCGCGGGTGCTTTTCCACGAGGAAAGGAGCGCCGCACTGGGGACAGGGTTCGGGAAGCGGCTTATCCCACATGGCAAAGGTGCACGTCGGATAATTGGTACAGCTGAAGAAGACCTTGCCCTTCTTTGTTCTCCTCTCGCAGATCCTGCCGGGGCATCCCTTTTCCGGGCACTGTATGCCGAGGTCGAGCGGCAACGTGTTCTTGCATTCGGGGTAGCCCGAGCAGCCAAGAAATTTTCCAAACCGGCCCTCTTTGATAACCATGCCTTTACCACATTGGGTGCATATGATGTCTGTCGGCTGAACTTCCGTGATGCCCGCTTCTCCATTATTGCCGGCGGGCACGTTCATCGTGTTCTTGCAGGCGGGATAGTTGGAACAGGCGACGAACCTGCCCCTCTTGCCCCACTTGATGATCATCGGGCTTCCGCATTTATCGCAGACGAAATCCGTCGGTGTTTCTTCCTTCTTTACGTTTCTCATATGCAGCTCTGCATCCCTGAGCTCCTTTTGAAACGAGGAATAGAAGTCATTGAGCGTCTCGATCTTCTGTTTCTTTCCCTCCTCAATTTCGTCGAGCTGATTTTCCATGGATGCGGTGAATTCAATGTCAAGTATCTTCGGGAAATTGTTCACCAGCAATTCCGTAACGAGCATGCCCAGCTCAGTGGGGATGAAACGTCCCTTCTCCAGACGCACGTATTCCCTGTCCTGGATCGTGCTTAAGATCGTCGCATATGTGCTCGGACGGCCGATGCCATTCTCTTCCAGTTCTCTCACAAGAGAAGCCTCGGTGAAGCGCGGAGGCGGCTGCGTAAATTTCTGCTCCGGCTTCAAGGAAATCAGCTTGACTGTCTCGCCCACTGAGACCTCGGGCAGTGTCTTCGCAAATTCATCATCGCTTTCCCCGTTCTCCTTGCCTTCTGTGTACACGATTGTATATCCGGGAAATTTCATAACAGTTCCCTGGGCGCGGAAGAGATATTTTCCGGCTTCCGTCTCGATCACAGTCTGATCAAGGACGGCGGGGTTCATCTGGCTTGCTGTAAAGCGGTTCCATATCAGCTGGTACAGACGGAATTCATCATTGCTGAGATAGTTCTTTATGTCCTGCGGTCTGTAAGACATGGAGGAGGGACGTATCGCCTCATGGGCGTCTTGAGAAGTTGCAGAGTTCTTGAAGAACCGGGGTTTCTCGGGAAGAAACTCCGGAGAGTAATTCTCCTCTATATATTTTCGTACGTCTCCGATCGCCTCGTCCGCCGTGCGGACGGAGTCCGTCCTCATGTAGGTGATTAGCCCCACGGGGCCTTCCGCTCCCAGTTCTATACCTTCGTAAAGCTTCTGGGCGACGCTCATTGTCTTCTTCGCGGAGAAACGGAGCCACCTGGATGCCTCCTGCTGCAGCTTGCTTGTGGTGAAGGGGGGAAGGGAAGACCTTTTTATCTCCTTCTTTTCCTGCTTTGCAACAACAAACTGGGCCGTCTTCAGGTAATCAAGTATCGTTTGCGATTCCGCTTCATTCCCTACTTTGGCCTTCTTGCCTTCGATCTTGATCAAGCGCGCTTCGAACGGAGGCGGGTTCTTCCCCTCCAGCTCCGCGGTTATGTTCCAGTACTCCTCGGAGACGAATTTCCGGATATCTTCTTCGCGGTCACAGATGATCCTCACCGCAACGGACTGGACACGGCCGGCGCTCAGGCCGCGCTTTACCTTGTCCCAGAGAATGGGGCTGATTTTGTATCCCACAAGCCTGTCCAGGATGCGCCGCGTCTGCTGGGCCTCGTATTTATTCACGTCCAATTCCAGCGGATGCTTCATCGCTTCGAGGACGGTCTTCTTCGTGAGGTCGTTAAAAAGAACCCTGTGGATGGCCTTCTTCCTTCCTATCTCTTCAGCGATGTGCCATGCTATTGCCTCACCTTCCCGGTCCGGGTCGGGGGCGAGGTAGATGTGATCGGCTTCCTTTGCGGCCTTCGTAAGCGCGGTGACCACTTTCTTTTTGGTATCGATGACATTAAGGACCGTCTCAAAATCCTTTTCCGGGTCGATACCGAGCTTGCTCTTCGGAAGATCCTTGATGTGTCCCATAGAAGCCTGGACTTCAAAATCAGAGCCAAGATACTTTCTTATCGTTTTCACCTTTGTCGGCGACTCAACTATAACGAGGGAATGCGGCATGACTACTCCTTCACTGCAAATTTCTTTCCAGGGAGTTGCTTGATAATCCCTCTTAGCTCAAGAGTCAACAAAATATTTAACAAGTCGTTCACTTTGATCCCTGTTGCAGCAATAATACTGTCAATATCCGAGGCCTGTGACGATATGCTCCGGAGCACTGAATCCTCGGCGGCACTAAGCTCTAGAGCGGACTTTTGTTCCGCAGGCACATCATGAAAGGTATCCTGTTTCTTGCCGGGAAGTTTGAACCAGTGGGAGGCGCACCGAAGGGATACTCCGTGATCACCGCTCCTTTCCTCACAATCTCTCCAAACAGCGCCTCATTCTCGGGTGGGTAGACGGTATCGAGCCCGCATCCCAGGATGGCGATAGTTCTTCCCTTGCCTGCAAGCGCGCCTCTGTGGGCGGCGGAATCGATGCCGCCGGGCAAGGCCGCTCACAATCGTTATTCCGTTTGTTGCAAGTTCACGGCAGAGCCTTTGTGTTGAAAATTTGCCGTAGGTGCTTGCCATCCTGGACCCCATGACCGCAATATTAACGTCGTCTTCTCTCAAGACGCCTTTGACGTAAAGAAATGGCGGCAGGTCATAGATATTCGCGAGGCCTTTAGGATACAGCTTATCCTGATAGGTTATAACAGAAGCGTCATATTTCTTGAGGAGAGCAAATTCCTCTTCCGACTTTCGCCAACCGTTGAAGTCCTTAATGGCGGCCGCCGTCTTGGGGCCGATTCCAGGCACGACGGTAAGACTTTGCACGGACGCAGCGAAGACCTTCTTTGGATGACCGAGGGCGTCGACAAGATTCTTGAAGCCGATATTTCCCACCCCTTCGATGGATTTCAGCGCCAGCCAGAATTTTATGTCATTTGCCGTCATGTATTTGAGAAGAGATGCTCCTTGGGATTGCGGAAATGGAGAAAAGCTTTGAGTCAAAAAAGGTTATATCGGATGTGAAAAGTGTGTCAAGGGTTTTCCTCGTGAAATACGTTGCGTTCTCGTGTTCTTTGGGATAGAAAGCGGCAGCATAATCTTCGTTTGAGGATGGTTATGGCACGCCGCCTGTCATTTGCAATTATTCTCGCTCTTGTATTTATCGCATCTTCATTCGTATGGGCCGCAAGCGATCAGGCCGATGGGGAGACGAAGAAGAGCGCCCCTTCCGGCCAGGTCCGGACAAATGAGCAGGTTCCCGTCCTTCAAATTTCGCCTAGGGAGATAGACCTCGGCGCCATAGGACCGGATGAAGGAGTGAGAGGATCCTTCGTGTTGAAGAATGTCGGCTCAGGCACATTGAACTGGCATGTGGAAGGAGCAGAGGGATGGTCGCCCCTCGACGAGAAGAAATTATCCGGCTCCTTCAAAGCGGGCGTTGAAAACCTTCAGGTCCACGTCAGTTTCTTGAAGAATATTCTCGGTTCAAAAGAAACGGCAGGGAAACCACTGATTCAGATGAGTATCGAAGGCGGAAACCAGATCAACGCCTTTAGAAAAAATTTGTCGTTCGGGTCTTACAGGGAGATGTTGAAGTTTGCCTCCAATGGAGGCACGAGAACTTTCTTTGTAAGATTTGAAATCGCATCGCGTGACGCAGAGCCGAAGATCGATGTCGATCCTGTAAGAATCGATTTTGGAACCGTGAAGCCGGGTGAATTTTCTACAAAGAGGATAAAGGTTACAAATAGGGGGCAGGAGATATTGAGGTGGCATGTCTCCGTTAAGGACAACGGCAACGGCACCAGTGAAAACGGAAGATACAGTTCATTCTTAAACGGAGATATCAGGGGGAGCGGGGTCTATTTGCCGCCCGCTCATCTGAAGGAATATCTGGATATGGCCGGGAAATGGACCGATAGAAACGGGCTTCCGTCCACTGCATCGCCTGGGAGCGCCCTGAAATATCGTTTTTCCGGGTCGGTAATCACAGTATTTTTTCCGAAAGAGACCGACATGGAGGACGTTGCCCTCTACGTTGACGACAAGCATGTCACAGAGCCGGGTTGTCAAGAAGGACAAAGAGAGACGACAGAGTGTGTCATCGCCGAAGGTATTCCTCAGGGGCAGCATGTCCTCGCCATAGTAAACAGAAGCGGCAGCACGATTGTAGAGGGGGTAAGGGTCCAGAGCAGGGACGTGAAGCGTCTTGGTCCTGGGATGATAAGCATATTTCCCGATTCAGGCGATACAACAAGGGAGATAGATTATGTCAATGTCATGGTAAATGCAAAACAGGCCCCGGGTTTTTATGATGAAAGTATAGTCTTCAACTCCAACGGCGGCAAAGCAGTAGTCGAGATATCCGTGGAGATATCGGCAGAAAATAAAGCGGCGCGCGTTGTCGACGTTTTTCGCTACGCGGCAGGATACGATTATCTTTACACGGCAAACCTGGAGACTGAAGCAAAATATATCCATCGGTATAAGAAGCAAGGAATAGCATACAGGCTGTTCGCGGCAGGGGCCCCGGGAACCACGCCTTTCTACAGATGGTACAATGCCGAAAAGAATGATCACTTCTACTCGTATGACGTCAAGGGAGAAGGCAGATCGCTTCAGGGTTATGTATATGAAGGAACGATAGGTAATATTGCGACTTCAAGACTGACAAATACTAGGGAATTGTATCGCTGGTACAATTCATCGACCGGCCGGCATTTCTACACAACGGACCCAAACGGTGAGGGAATCGGGAAAAGAGGTTATCGGTTTGACGGCATAGCGGGCTACGTAAGATAATAGAAATTGTACACATTGTCTTATCTTTGTGATAGTATTTAACTTGACAAAATTTTTCAAAGGGGTTATTAGCTTCAACCTTATACGGTTTAGATATGGCTGTATTATGCGCCTGTAGCTCAGCTGGATAGAGCAACGGACTTCTAATCCGTAGGTCCTGGGTTCGAATCCCCGCAGGCGTACCAGAGATCAATGGTGGGTGTAGCTCAGTTGGTTAGAGTGCCGGGTTGTGGCCCCGGAGGTCAAGGGTTCGAATCCCTTCACTCACCCCATTTTACAGGATCTGCGATAGCAAGAGCGCCCGTAGCTCAGTTGGATAGAGTGGCAGACTTCGAATCTGTTGGTCGTACGTTCAAGTCGTACCGGGCGCGCCAGATTATTGGATTGTTGTTGAATCTTTGAAAAAGGTGTGGGCCCTTAGCTCAGCAGGTAGAGCAACTGACTCTTAATCAGTAGGTTGTCGGTTCGAGCCCGACAGGGCTCACCAGGTACATCGAGGGGTTTTCGATAGATACATCGAAACCCCTCTTTTTTTGTTTCTCGTCAAATCTCGTCAAATCGCACCATTTGCGTACAAAATGCGCACACAAATTCGCACTCCATTCTGTTAACGAATTTTGTTGATTGCCATGTGAAACATGCAACAACATGGCAGTCAATTTGCCTCAGATCTGGCCCGCAACTGTCTTCCTGAAACGTTGTTTTTTAATTTTTACCTTCCATGCTCCATTACAATCAATAATAAACGAAGAAGCCTCAACCTGTAGCGGATATATTTCTGCACCGAGGGATACAAAATGGCAGAAATCTGACTTTGAGTGTGGTACAATTTCTGAGGGCAGGTCAAATGAGAGACGAAAAGATAGACATTTTGAGATTTATCGGGTTGGCAATGGTAATACTTTCCCATGTCAGGCCACAGCCTTCAATTATTTTGCAGCTTCGGAATTTTGATGTTCCCTTGTTGGTATGGGTCTCTGCGGCATCGTTTGGCCTATCTTACAAAGACGAACCATACAAATCGTATATCTG
>DATJBN010000240.1:0-27410 GCA_035515335.1 Syntrophales bacterium
TCGGTTGATTTCTCTTAAGAAATATTCTCATATTGTAGTAAGTCTATGGATCAGAATAATCGAATGTGATCGAGGTGGATGAAACTCCAAATGGATGAGTTTCATATTCACCTCATCAGGTGGCCTCATAGTAGTATGCTCCCCTCCTCACGTCTTTCAGTCTCGTTTTGAGATCCCTGATCTCCGCATTCAATCTCATGCATGCTATCTCGTACTCGCTTCTCCGTTCGGGTTCCAGGCTCGGGTCTTTGAGCGCGACCCTCGTACAATTCCGGACGATCTCAGCCTCCTGAAGATAGTGTTTCAGGTCTTCAACGCTCTTTGGCTTCTTCTTCTTATACATATTTTTGACTCCTTCCCTTGACCCGCTTATCTTGCGCCGCAATCGAACTCATCCCCTGATCAATACAGTCTTCCTTCCACAAACACCGCTCTTCACACCAGTCTGTTGTCCGAAAGCACGGTGAATAGCCTTCAGCCACCTGGATATCCCTGATGATCTCCTGTTTTGAGCGGCCGACCATCGTGTCAATATCCCATTTCTTTGCTATTGCCTTAACCTGCCAGATTTTCATTTACCAATCCCTCCTTCCGGAACGAAAATCGTCCCGTCCCCTACTTCAATAACACTTCCCTTATTCATGATTTCGAATCGAGCATTAATGTGAATGTGCTCTTCGGATCATGTGTTTAAACAATAATGCTTTGGGGGGGCAATGGGAAAAGATTGTCGGGTTAATGCAGGGCGAATCCCTGCATCATGATAAAGTCAAAAGGTAGGATTTCAGATTGGTCTTTTTATTTTTGAGATCGAGCTTCCTCCGGATGTTTTCTCGGTGAAACTCGATTGTACCCCGCGCTATATTCAGCGACTCCGCGATATCTTTCGTTGTAAAACCGCTTCTTATGAGATACGCGACTTCAACTTCCTTTGCCGTGAGGCCCAGGTAATTTGAACTGAGCACGTTCGCAAATGGAGCTACAATATCTTTGAGCGTGGATTCGATGATGTTCACTTGTCTATCCCGCTCCTTCACACCGCAGTTCCTTATTCTTTCAACATGCGGCACGATCAATTTCTTAACACTCGCCATAACGTTATCTTCTAGATCACGCTTGTCTTTCTCTCTTCGGACGAGTAAGACTTTCAGTGCAATGGATTCTGCTTCCAGCTCCCTTTCCCGCTTCTTCAGCAGCTCTTCCCCGCGCTTCATCTCGCTTATATCCAAAAGGGAAACTACAGCCCTGCCGGTTCCCGGTATGGCATTGACGGTCACTATCACATTCCTTACGTCTCCGTTTCTCTTTCTGGCGCGAAGCTCATAAGTTTTGGGGACAGCAGTCGGGTCGGTTTCCCGCAGCCTCCGGTAACCCTTGATTCTCTCGATGTCGGCTTCATCCTCAACCAGTTTCATCCACGTCATCACGCCTTCAATCTCAGTCTTTGAATAGCCGCTCCACCTTTCAAGAGTTGCGTTCACAAGAGAGATCGTGTCATCCCCTTCCACAATCATCGTGGCCGTGCCGGTTGTCTCGAAGATGGTCCCATACCTGCGCTCGGACTCTCTGAGTCGCTCATGGAAGTTCGTATGCTCCGTTACGTCTTCAACCATCTTTATCGCCGATATCACTTTGCCTTCCTTGTCCCTGACGGGTGCCGAAACAATCCTGTAATGTCCGACCGTGCCGTCTACAGGCTTCTGCACGACGGCCTCATGCGGTAATCCGTCATGCAGCGTCCGATAGACTGGGCAACTGGCAGGCGCTTTCTTCAGCGGCGGATCGTGAAAGACTTTGTAGCAGACCGGCCTCTTTGAAACATCCACGCCGGGAAACCATTCCTGCATCCGTCGATTCAGGGCCAATACCTTCATGTCCGCATCGATCATGACGATACCAATCCCGGCGTTGTCGACGATGCTTCTATGAAGTTCCTGAGCCTGCCGCAGATTTTCCTCTGCAGCCGTAATTTCTGAAATGTCGGAAAGCGTTAACCGGAAGTGGACGAAGTTGCCGCAGTTATCCCTTACTGCAACGGTATCCATCAGGACGTCAAACTTTGTTCCATCCTTCCTGGCGAGTTTAAGCTTACAGGACTGCTTTTCCTTATTCTCGACCGCCCTCCGAAGATGCGCCTCAAAGGCCGCCAACTGCCAGCGAGGGATAAACCACTGGAAATGATTCCTTGCAAGGGCGCGTTTCGATGAACCAAGCAGAGATGCACCGGCGACATTCGTCTCAACAATGCGCCCTTTTTTGTCGAGGGTAAAGTAGCCAACGGGCGCGAAATCATACAGATCGGCATACTTGAGGCGCTCTTCCGTAAGTTCGACCTGCGATCGTCTCAGTTCGTCGTTCTGCATCTCCAGTTCTATCTGGTGGACGCGGAGTTCATGTACGAGTTTCTGGATGTCTGCGAGGGATGCTTTGACGCGGTAATCGAACTTTGGAACCTTTTTCTCGGCCCGCTCCCGGAGATCACTGAATTGCTTTATATTCGGTTCGCTCTTTGCCATGAAAATCGCCCTTCACAGTCGAAAACTGCAGGCAAACTTAAGGAACACCTTAATTAAAGGCTAAGTCAACTATAACTGTCCGTCAATACAATTTTGTGCGTGTAAAGTGAAGCGCGCCGGCTGATCTCACTGCAGGCACATAGCCTGCAACTCATCCATTCCTTTTACTCAGGGAAATAGAGGCGGAAAATCGGGATTGCCCTGATGGCGTTACCGGCAGACTCCCTGTGTAATGATACCTGGCATCTCATCCTCAAAAGGTGGGCAGACTGAGAAATCCGCAAAGCGATTCTCTCCTGCAATCTGAGATAGGAAGAACAAGGAGAAAGTTATGGCGAAGTATAAACCTCAAATGACAACTCCGGTAAAGCTCAGGGTCAACGGCAAAGAGGACAGCATAGATGTGCTCCCTGACACGCCACTCCTCTGGGTACTCAGGGACAACCTCGGCATCGCCCGGCCGGATCATCATCCCGGTGTATCAGGGGAGAAAGGGACACCCAACGCTTTTCCCGTATCATGTTATTATGGAACTTCGGAAATGCGAAACCCTTCGCGATCTGATCCATTCTCACGGCGAGAGGATCCTCTATCTGGGCGTAACCGACGAAGGCACCGTGCTCGACATGGATACGCCTGAAGACTATCAGAAAATACTTGAGAGGTGCGGGCATGAATCCTTCTGATCTGACTTTGCTCATTACCCTGGTTGCGGCTATCGCCATTCTCTATTCGTGCGTGGGCCACGGCGGCGCTTCGGGCTATATCGCCGTTATGATGTTCTTCGGACTCATGCCGGCCGTTATAAAACCCACGGCTCTGATGCTGAACATCATGGTCTCGTCCATTGCAGCCTTTCAGTTTCACAGGGCCGGATATTTTCGCTGGTCCCTCTTCTGGCCGTTTGCCTGTACGTCCATTCCTTTCGCATATATCGGCGGACATTTTACCTTGCCCATTGAGATTTACCGGATTGCTATAGGAATCACGCTTTTATTTTCCGCCCTGCGCCTGTTGATTCGCGCCCCGTTGCAGAAAAACGAAATCAGACATCCATCGACCGCAGTTTCGCTATTCGTAGGCGCGATACTCGGCCTGGTATCCGGCCTCATTGGTGTGGGGGGGGGGCATATTCTTGAGTCCGCTGCTCATTCTCATGGGATGGGCGGGAATCAAGGAGACCGCCGCGGTCGCCGCTCTGTTCGTTCTTGTAAACTCCGCTTCCGGCCTTATCGGCCACATGAATGCTGTTCAGAATGTTCCGCCTATTGCACTCGCGATAGCTGCAGCCGCCGTCTGCGGCGGCATTACGGGCTCTTATTTCGGAAGCAGAAGGCTTCCCCTTCTCGCCATACAGCGCACGCTTTCCATGGTGCTCTGCATAGCGGGATACAAGCTGATTTTTGTTTGATGCCGGTCACAACTAAATGCCGGCGAATCCGGTCAAAGTTACAGCAGACCCCTCGGCTGCAATTCATGTCGCGGGATATTTAAGAAAAGGAGAGAGATCACGGTTAATGTTGCATTGTGTGTGAGACTGGAGGCGAAACCGGGAAAGAAAGATGACCCCGAAAAGTTTTTGAAGGGCGGCCTCGCAATCGTGGAAAAAGAACCGGCCACGGTAACCTGGTTCGCGATGCAATTCGGCCCGTCGAGCTACGGCATCTTCGACGCCTTCCCCAACGAAGAAGGCAGGGAGACGCATCTTTCAGGCAAGGTGGCTGCTGCCCTGCTCGAGAAGGCGCCCCAACTTCTCGCAAGGCCGCCCGAGATTGAAAGGGTCGATGATCTCGCGGCAAAGCTGCCTTCGTGAAGGTTCATCAGGCTTATCTTGTTTCCTTCTTTCGCCTGAGGAGAGGCATTACTATGCCCTCATCGCCGCCCAGCATCTCCCCTCTTCCGAGAAGGAACCACCGGCCGGTAAGCGCCGCCGTTGCGGCATCCAACTCGTCGCCGGTTATTCCGCGCCTCAATCCTTTTACTCTTAGATTTCTTAAACCCCGTGCAAGCCCGGCAGCATCATGGCGCTGGCGCGGAATGCCCCACACGTCCTGAGCCGCACCCGGATAACATTCCACTACGCCGCAACCCACACGCTCCAACTTCTTCTTGAGCGCCATGCCGCGCTCGGTAAGCATTCGCATGGGACCGAGTGTCACGGGGAAGAACCTGATGCCGCGTTCCTGCAGCGCACGGTCGCAGTCGCGGAAATGTGACCCGGAACGGTCATGGATCGTTCGCCTCCCTGGAGGTAAGGTAAGCGGAGCGTCAATCGTAACGAGATCAGGTTGGCCCGGCACTACCAGTTCCATTATTTCCTCATCGCTGAAGACGACATGTGTTGATGCCGTCAGGCCGCGAAGAACACATATACCTGTCGGCCGTCGTGGCGAGCCTGCAAGGTCAACACCGGCTATTACGTAGTGTGTATGTTTAATCACAGAGTCTCCGGCAAATATCCCCCCGCGAAGGATCGCACATCAGAGAATCTGGCGCAACCAGCATTTATGCCGTCCGCCGACCCGTAATCCAGATTATGTCTGCAACTGCAAGAACACTGAGAATCGCGGAAAAGAGGACGACTGACGGAAAGAGGCCCCAGTAGGTTGCTATAAGGCCCAGGGCTACCGCCGGAACTGCGAAGAAGAGATAGACGATAACAAAATAAAGTGAGTTCGTACTTCCGCGCTCTTCCGGTTCAGCCAACTGATTTAGTTCGGAGATCGATCCAAGATATGCCATGCCCGTGCATGCTCCGCAGACTATGGAACCTATGAACATCAAGGTAAGTGAAGCCAACGGCCAGGCGAGAACGATCGCGGCCATGCCAGCTATCGCCCCTGCCATCCCGCAGACCTGAAGACGGAAGGCGGGCTGGTTCCGCATCGCCAGCTGCCCTGCCACGCTTGACCCCAGCATCATGGCAACGAGCGCGCCGCCTATTGCAAGATTTTCGTCGCCAAGCAGTCTGGAGACGTAGCTCGGCACCAGGGCTACGAAGATCCCCGCTATCGACCAGGACAAGCCGCCCGATACGCTTGCTCTGACAAACCTTGCCAAGATTCCTCTGGAAACGTTCGGGCGATGAATACCGATTGAAGAAAGCGTGATCGGACCTGATGCCTCAGGAATTAAGGCAACTGCGAAAAGAGCAAGAACAAGTAGACATATCTCAACAACATAGCAAAGCAAAAGAGGATCAGGCAGATACTGACCCATGAAACCGCTTATCAGAGGTCCTGTGGCGGCACCGCCTATGGTGCTTGCGGTTGTCATGACTCCCGCACGGCGCCGGTCTCCGTCCGGCTGCATCTCTACCAGGGCGGCGCTCGAGTTGCCCTGGGAAACGCCGACTGCAATTCCGACAAACAAGCGCCCGGCAAGGAGCCACGCCACTCCCTGCGCTATGGACAGGAACCCGATCCCTGCGGCTTCTATACATATGGCAGCCATGAGTACACGGCGGCGGCATATCGCATCGCCAACAGGGCCGAAAATAAAGAGGGCGGGAATAACGCCGAGCGCGTAAATCGCGAAGATTAGCGTAAGCGTGAATTCCGAGAAGCTGAAGGTCTCGCTGTATGTCTGATAAAGAGGCGTAGGAAGCGTCGCCCCTGCCAGCAGCACGAAAGATGAAAGCGCTACCGCCCTGTAGGAGCTCGGCAGCGCGGAGGCCTCCCGCAGACGGCAAAGATGCACGCCTTGAGCTGCGCACAGTCTGTCCTGCACGTCGTTAGCCTGACTTTTTCGCGTCTTGCTTTCGCACACAGGCATAGGCCTTTATCATTGCAATAAAAAGAGGTATTACGCCAAAGACTATGAAGATTGCATCGGCCGGGAGGCGTGCCCATTCAATCATCAGTGAACGCCCCCTGTCTAGGAACTCGACGCTTCTCGCGTGCCAGTAGCCGTTTTCCAGGACGTCCCACAATTGCAGAACACCCCCGGGGAAGAGATTGAGAATAACCATCAGGGCAAGACCAATGTTTAGACCCCAGAAAGAAATTCGAACGAACTTTTCGATGCTGGTCCATCGTTCCTCAGGCAGGACCTGCCGCATTGCAAAAACCATGAAGGCAACGGCAAACATGCCGAACACACCCATAAGCGCCGAATGACCGTGATTCGGTGTAAGGATCGTTCCTACTTCAAAATAACTTACTATGGGCATATTGATGAGAAAGCCGAATATCCCCGCGCCGACAAAATTCCAGAATCCAACAGCCATGAGAAAATAGAATGTCCATCTGTGGGGGATTGAAATCTCCCTGCCGCATATGTCGCACGTTCCGCTCGACAGCTTCACGAAGTCCCACGCATCAAGCGTAAGAAGAGTAAGAGGCACTACTTCCAATGCGGAGAACATGGCGGAAAGCGCCATCGAGATGTTCGCCTGCCCGGTCCAGTACCAGTGATGTCCTGTGCCGACTATGCCGCCTGCAAGAAATAGGATGGCGTCGAGATAAATCACCCGCGTGGCCGTGAGGCGCGTGACCATGCCCAGTTTATAGAACAGTACTGCGATCATAGCAGTAACGAAGAGCTCGAAGAATCCCTCCACCCAGAGATGGATGATCCAGAACCTCCACATATCTACAACGGAGAAATGTGTCTTGCCCGTATAGAAAACGGCAGGAAGGTAAAAGAGAGGAATTGCCGCCGCCGCAAAGATAAAGAGCTTCACCATCTCCCCGTCTTGCGGATCACTGCGAGCCGGCCCTACGGCACGCACGAGCAGAAGAAGCCACAGGAAAAAACCCGCAACAAGCATGAACTGCCACGCCCGTCCGAGGTCGAGGTATTCCCATCCCTGGTGACCGAACCAGAACCAGACCTTTCCCGCAAGTTGAAAAACGCCGAACATTTCCCCGAAGAGGCTGCCGAACATGACTAAGACTAGCGCTGAAAAAAGTATGTTGATTCCCCTCGTCTGTCCTCCGGGCTCCTTCTGCCTGAAGGCAGCGGCTAGGAAGAGCCCGCCTGCGATATAACTCGTCGCAATCCAGAAAATCGCCGTCTGCAGGTGCCATGTGCGGAAAATATTGCTCGAAAAGAATTGTGGAAAATTGAGTCCATAAAAGCTTCCCGGATCGACACGATAATGCGCCGTTGCGCCTCCAACAAGGACCTGGGCGAGGAAGAGAAGGCCGGCAACGGCGAAGAACTTGATTGTCGCCCGCTGGCTCTCCGTGGCCTCCCCGGGCAGGAGCTGTGGATGGATGTGCTTACCCGTGCCTTTCCAACCCAAGAAGTCAAACTTCCCAAACACAAAGAGCACGGCCGCCGTCCCGGCAAGAAGAGCGATGAGGCTGAGCGCACTCCACAGGAAGACGCCAGCCGTCGGCCGGTTTCCAACTGCCGGGTCGTAGGGAAAATTATTCGTGTAGGAGTAATCCTTCCCCGGACGGTTTGCTGCCGATGCCCAGGCCGTCCAAGCGAAGAAAGAGGTAAGCTGCCTGATTTCATCCGGGTCGTGAATCAATCCGATCAGCAGGCCGCGGTTGATTTCAGGCTTGTAAAAGTATGCTCCCCATTTCTCTATCTGGCTGCGATACGACACCGCCTCGGCGGGCGTGAAGGTGAGCACACCCGTATGAGGATCAAAGCGATTCGTCTTGAGCAGCCGCTGAACCTCGGCATTCAGGAAATCATGCTCGAATTGTGTGACTCCTGAAACAGGACGACCGTACAGAGACTGGGAGAGCACTGCCTTTGCTTCGTCAGCCAGGGCATGAAGATATTCCGCCGAAAAATCCGGACCCAAGTATGCGCCATGCCCCCATACCGTCCCGTTTTCCATGAGGCCGTACTTCAGGAAGACCTCCTGGCCGGAAATGATATCATCGCTGGTGAAAATTATATCGCCTGCCTTTGTAACGACCTTGACGGGAATCGGCGGGGCATCGCGGGGTGTCACGACCGCAATCCAGATGAGGATTGCGAAACCGAGAATCATGACAATTAGAACAGACATCCTCCACCACGGCGAAAGTCTGTCTTCTGTCCTTACATGATCGGTCATTTCTCCATCCTCGCTTAATTTTTACAGAATAAAATGTGCAGCGGCTGATTGATATCAGGCAATTCCCTATATATCGCTTCAAAAAATATTATTTTTTCAAACGAACAACCCGGGAAAGAAAGGGGCGAACCTCTCTCTTCAAACGCAGCAGAACATTTTTTTCAGGTAAATTAACCCATTGAATAAGGAATCTTCCGATGGAATTCATAACAAAGTTCCTGTGTACTAATTGCCGGAATAACAGGATTGCATAAGTTGAAAAGCACCTGAGCAAAGCAACACCAAGCCTACCTCCTTCCTACTCCTGATCTTAGGAGGCTTCCGGAAGCCCGGAGCAATATCGCCAACTGATTGTTTCGGGCTTTTCTATTTCGTAGGGCCCGGGGTTCTGATTTCTGATCCTGTTCAATATCTCAAAGCTCAACGTCTCCGCGTTATGAGCCGAACTTGCCGCACAACTCAGACAATTTCTTCATGACGTACACAAACGGCACGCTGATCACAAAAGACGTTGCAAGGCGTATCGCCGAATGCGGCAATATTTCGCCCGCAATCTCGGTGGAAGGCTTCGAAAAGGAGACTGATGCCCGTCGCGGTGAGGGAACGCACAGGCGCATAATTACGGCGATGGAGAATCTCCGCAACGCCGGTGTTCCATTCGGCATAAGTATCACCATCACCAAAAAGAATGCCCACGTGGCTCTGAGCGATGACTTTGTCGATTTTTATTTCAACACGCAGGGCGCAATGTACGGCTGGATATTTCAATACATGCCCATCGGGAGGGGCGTGGCGACCGAACTAATGATCACCCCCGAACAGCGCCTCGACCTCTTCAAGCGAGAGCAGGAGCTGATTGAAGAGACCGACCTCTTTCTCGTCGACTTCTGGAACGGCGGTCTCGATTCGGTGGGCTGCCTCTCAGCAGGAAGACCCGGCGGCTATTTCTACATAGACTGGAGCGGCAACACACTACTTCAAGGCCATAAGAGACTGGCAGGACGGCTACACATACGGCCAGCCGCCAGACAAGGTCGGTAACCTGATCGCTCCCTGTTTCTTAAGAGACCATTTTGACGTGGCTCACGAAACGATAAAAAATGTCCAGGCAAAGGGTCTCGATGAAAATGCCATGGCGGCCATCGATGATGCTTCATACTGCTCTACAATGTCTGACTACGGGAGGGATGTTAAGAGGCTTACCGATGACCTCTGGAAAGAACGTTTTACCGAATGCGATTGCGGGAATGTCATGAAGGATGGTCTGTCTTCATACCGTTGAGGGTTTGTGTCAACGCCAATGCCTGAAGAGCCTGACGAGTCACGGATAGAAGCGGGGCTTGCGTCGCCCCCGTTTCTATCTGCACATAGGCTGCATGGTGCCGGCACCGTGCTTCGTCAGAACAAGCTGCCATATCTGGATGTTCCTCGCCCTGAACGACCCCGCGCAGGAGAGAAGATAATAGTCCCACATCCGTTTGAACTTCTCATCATATCTTGCTTTTAGCTCCGCCCATGCCTTTTGAAAGTTTGCATGCCAGGCCATCAGGGTTTTCTCATAGTGCGGCCCCAGGTTGTGCACGTCCTCCATGATGAAGAGCCCCTCGGCAGCCTTTCCTATCTGGGCCATGCTGGGCAGCATCCCGTTGGGGAATATGTACTTGTTTATCCACGGATCGCATTTGACCTGCGATTCGTTGCCTCCGATCGTATGGAGGAGGAAGATGCCGCTCTCTTTCAAGGAGCGGTAAACCGCCTTCATAAAAGTTTTGTAATTTTTTTGTCCCACGTGTTCGAACATTCCCACGGATACGATCTTATCGTACGATCCCTGAAGTTCCCGGTAATCGGACTTCAGTATCTCAACGGGTAGGCCCTTACAAAATTCCCTCGCATAGCCAATCTGCTGTTCCGATATGTTTATCGCCGTGACCTTACAGCCGTATTTCTCCGCCATGTATTTGGCAAGCCCTCCCCAGCCGCAGCCGATATCCAGCACATGATCATCTGCACGGAGCGCAAGTTTCCTCCCGATCAGCTCCATTTTTTTGACCTGCGCTTCATTCAGGCCGTCCGTTCCGTCAAAATAGGCACAGCTATACTGATTGTATGGGTCGAGAAACGACATGAAGAGCTCGTTGTCAAGATCGTAATGCTGCCTTGCTACGTCGAGCGAACGCACCCTCGACTGCATGTTCAGGAGAACTGCGGAAAGAAATGGCAGGAGCAGTTTAATTCCCCCCTTGATCTTGTTCTCGATCCCTCCTTTCAGAACCTTGCAGATCAATTCATCGGTCCGCTCGCAATCCCACCATCCCTCCATGTATGATTCGCCGAGTCCCAGATTCTTGTACCTGAGAAGCCGCGAATAGAGGCGGTTGTCCCGGACTGTGATATCCCAGGGCATAGTGCCGTTGATTGTAATTCCTGTCGAGGCAAGCATTTGCTCGATCGTGTATTTTTGTCTGAACATCGTGAGCCTCATCTTGTCGGGGATGTCACGTCACGTGATTCGTTAATTCAACAGCTCGATGCCTTCCCAAGCCTGACCAATTGACGGGTTTCTGCGGAATGTGCTTTGGTCCGCATATTTTCTACAAGAACCATCAGTTCTCTGATTTCGTTTCTCAATCTCACGAATGCCTTTTCGTACTCGTCCTTTCGTTTTGAGTCCAGCGAGGGATCGATAAGAATAATCTTCATTCCCGTCTGAATAACCTCCGCTTCCTCAAGCGTTCGTTCCAGGCTCTGTATCTCCTTTATCCTCAATAACTCTTCTGCAGGCATCCTTCGAAATTCCTTTCACTCATAATCCTGGTATCAAGAGACACGGAAATTTGCTCTTCTCCTTTGGCAACGAGATTAGGCATCAATCTACGTCAAGGCAATCGTCCTTCCACAGGCAAAGTTCCCAGCAGGACTCTCGGGTATGAAAACACGGCGAGTATCCTTCGGCGATCTGATAATCGCGGATCATCTCTTCCTTCTTCCTGCCAACCCTGGTATCAACACCTTTCTTCTTCACTATCTCCCGCACCTCTTTCATCTTCATGACTCTTCACCTCTTATCAAGAAAATACAAACCGTCTCGATTTGACGCTGCAAATTTTAGGATGCATATAAGTCAATTCATATTGGCCGTTTTCGTATTTCTTGCTTCAAAAAACCTTAGAATTCTTGGCAGAGAATTTCGCTGTCCAATTTCAGATATCAGATATTTTTTGCGGTTAGACTGCCAAAAGCCTGATGGAAGGAGACCGGAAACTGCCGTATACTATCGGGAAAGGTTCTGCTGTACATAAGGATCAATCGTGAAAGGAGATGACTGACTGCAAGGTGAATACAGTCTCTTTCCAACTTAAGCCTGTTCCCCCCTTCAGGCTAGACCTCACTGCCTGGGCCTTGCGCCGCAGGGCGAATAATATTGTCGACCGTTGGGACAGGCAATGCTACCGCAGGGTGCTGACAGCGGAAAAGAAGCCTTTGGAAATTTCAGTTACGCAGCCGGACAAAAAGAAACCTCTTCTCCATGTTACAGTTGAGGGCTCCGGCATCGGCCCGGATGCTCGTCTCGCGGCAGAAGCGTCGTTGAGAAAGCTTCTGGGCACAGGTATAGAACTCTCGGCATTTTACATATTCGCCCGTAATGATCCGCGGCTGCGGCCAATCGCCCTACGCTTCAGAGGTCTAAAACCGCCTCAATTCCCCACAGCCTTCGAGGCCGCCGCAAACGCTATTGCCTGCCAGCAGATAAGTCTCAACGTCGGAATTGTCATATTGAACCGCCTGATAACGGCTTACGGAAGATCATTGACGGTCCGTGATAGAACCTCGCATGCATTCCCACTGCCCGAGGACTTGGCAGAGGCGAAACCTGAAACCCTTCGGGATCTCGGGTTCAGCCGCCAGAAGGCTCTCGCCTTGATCGAGCTTTCACAAAAAATATCAGATGGGACTGTGGACCTCGAAATGTTAAAATACATGGACGACGAGACGGCGCGGGAGCATCTCCACGAACTGCGCGGCATAGGCCGCTGGTCTGCAGACTACATACTCCTCCGGGGGCTGGGGCGCATTCATATCTTCCCTGCCGACGATGTAGGCGGACGCAACAGACTCCAGCGTCTGCTCGCCTTGAAGAAGCCTCTCGATTTCGAAGGCACAAGGCGGATAATAGAGCGCTGGAGGCCATACGGCGGGCTTATCTATTTTCATCTCTTGCTTAAAGGCCTAGAAGAGGAAAAGGTGTTATGATGATCGGGAGGCTCTCATGAAGATTCGTGAAGGAGACTGTGTGATAATCCCGGACGGCCGCGTCGCTCGTGTGCGTGAGGTCTCAGGACACAGATACAAAGTCAGGGTTAGGAGGCAGACGAGCAATACGCACCAGTTCCTCTATCTTTCGGCGGATGAAGTTGAATTGACCGAATGTCCGAAGGGCTGGATGACTCCTGAGGGCTACAACCGCTACCTGAAAGTCATTCTTGATAAAATGAAAAAGCGTCTCGCGACCACACGCTAACCCACGCCGTCCCAGCAGTACGTGCACACCTTCTCCGCAGGCAGGTTGATGGCTGCGAGCATATCATCCTGCTCCTGGTATCGGAGCGAAGTCAAGTTGAGGCGAATCCGTATGCGCTCGATCATGGCTTTCCGTTTCGGCGAGTCTGGGATTGCGTATTCGGAAAGCTGGGGTTCGTTCTGTCCCTCAAGTTCGCGGATCGCCTGTCGTCCTGCCAGATCCAGATCGGAACGCGAGCGGGAGAAATTGAGAAACCTGCAGCCATAGATCAAGGGCGGGCACGCTGGCCGCATGTGGACTTCCTTGGCGCCGCAATCATACAGCCTTTCGATCGTCTCGCGCAACTGTGTGCCGCGTACTATGGAGTCCTCGCAGAAAAGAAGCCTCTGATTCCGAATCAGCTCATAAACTGGAATGAGCTTCATCCGCGCTACCAGGTTACGGATATTCTGATCCTGCGGCATGAAGCTCCTCGGCCATGTCGGCGTGTATTTGACGAACGGGCGGCATTGCGGCAGCCTGGCTTCATTGGCGTAGCCGATGGAGTGCCCCGTGCCCGAGTCGGGCACACCCGCCACCATATCCACTGCCACATTGTCACGCCGCGCGAGCGCAGCGCCGCTCCGGTAGCGCATCACTTCGACATTCATCCCCTCATAGGTCGAAGCGGGATAGCCATAGTAAACCCAGAGGAAGGCACAGATGCGAAGCACGTCGCCGGGCGGGCTTTTCCGCTCGATGCCTTCCGCCGTGAGGAGAACGATCTCCCCAGGACCCAACTCATACTTAAATTGATATTCGAGGTTGGGAAAGGCGCACGTCTCCATGGTGACGCAATGCGCCCCTTTCTTTTCGCCCACGATGACAGGAGTCCGCCCAAGTCTGTCGCGGATTGCATAAATGCCCTCGGGCGCGAGAAGCAGCATTGAACATGAACCGTCAATCAGCGTCTGTGCGTTGCGTATGCCTTCTACGAAAGACGCCTCCTGGTTGATCATTGCCGCCGCAAGCTCTGTCGGACTGATTTCACCGCTTCCCATTTCCAGAAAATGCGTACGGCTCTTATCGAACGCCTCCTTCGCCAGGCCGTCAATATTGTTGATCCGCCCTACGGTGGAGAGCGCATAATGACCGAGATGCGAACGTATGATCAGCGGCTGGGCTTCGGTGTCACTTATGCAGCCTATGCCCGTATTGCCGCTCATCTTCGGCAGGTCGTCCTCAAACTTCGAACGGAATTGCACATTCTCAATATTATGGATGGCATGGGAAAAGCCTTTCTTGCTCAGAATCACCATCCCTGCCCTGCTGGTGCCGAGGTGGGAATGATAGTCGGTTCCGTAAAATACTTCCCCTACACAGTCTTCCTTTGAAACGACGCCAAAAAAACCGCCCATGAGAGTCTCCCTTCAAAAAATTCGTGATGCAAATTCGTTGCTCATATATCACAATTATGGATAAGATTCCCGTCAATTGTTAACGTTTTTGTTATAAGTGACCAATTGTCTAAAAAGCACCAAGATGCAACTTCTCGGCGGTAAGTAATGCATTTAGAAAGTGTAAATCAGGCACTTGCCGATTGTAAGTCAATGCACGGCTGTCTATGCTGCCCGTGTCCGCAATTTAAACAAGAGCATGGATAAAAAATACAGATGAAAGGGGAAAGAGAGAATGAAAAGTCAAAATTCAAGAAGGGCCTCTCAGATATTCATCGCAGTCGCCTTTTTTGCGATTGCATCGGTATCTCTTGGTGATCAATCTTCGACATCTGGCATAGAGCTGAAAGATGTGAAAGAGAAGGCTATGGAAACCGGTCAGGCAATCAAGAACTATTCCTTCAAGAAGCGCGATGAAGCCGTGAAGAAGGCGAAGGCCGCCCTTGATGAAATGGACAAACGAATTGCCACAATGGAATCCAAGTTTGATAAGAAATGGAATGAGATGGATCAGTCAGCCCGTGAGAAAGGAAGGGCTACCATGGCAAAGCTGCGGAAGCAGCGCAACGAGACAGCCGAATGGTATGGAGGCTTGAAGCACAGCTCGAGCAAGGCATGGGTGGATGTAAAGAAGGGCTTTTTGAAGAGCTACAAAGAGCTTCGGGAATCGGTAGACAGGGCATACAGTGAATACTAGAATTCCCGAAAGATATGGGATTAAAGCATCACTTTAACTTCGATGAATATGTGCATGTGATCTATAGAAATCAATCATCGGTTTGATCGTCTGCTTGAGAATGATCGATAGACATCTCGGACGATTGGAGTGATCGGGTTGATCTGTCAATATTTTCCAGCGGCGCTACATCCTCGCCTGTCGAGGCACCGAGTTCTTTGAACTTCCGTGCCGTAACGAGCACCCTTCCCTCCAGAGAACCGACCGCCTTGTTATAAGACTCGACAGCCTGATCAAGGCTCTTTCCCATTCTTGAAAAGTGCTCGGCGAGTACGCTGATGCGATCGTAGAGGGTCTTTCCCAGACGACTTATCTCCTCTGCATTTTCCGCAAGTTTCTCCTGTCGCCAGCCATAGGCAACAGCCTTGAGGAGCGCAATAAGGGTGGTAGGCGTTGCCAGGATGACGCGCTGATCCACGCCGAATTCAATCAGTGCCGGATCCTGTTCGAGGGCGGCGCTGAAGAATGTCTCACCGGGGAGAAAGAGTACGGCAAATTCCGGTGCGGGCTTGAACTGGTCCCAGTATGTCTTTGCCCCCAGGTTACTAAGATGAGAGCGTATCTGTCTTGCGTGGTCCTTCAGCTTCACAACACGCATATCTTCATCGGCGCATTCCAGTGAATCGAGGTATGCCTGGAGCGGCGCCTTCGCGTCGACCACTATGTTCTTCTCGTTCGGGAGTTTCACGACCATGTCCGGCCGGAGACGGCCGTCCTCCGTTGTCACCGATTCCTGCTGTACGAAATCGCAGTATTCGAGCATACCCGCGATCTCTACGACTCTCCTTAGCTGGATCTCACCCCATCGTCCCCGCACCACGGGTGCACGCAGGGCCCTCGCCAAGTTTGCCGTCTCAGTCTGAAGCACGCTCTGCGTCGATGCAAGGGATTTGATCTGTTCCGTGAGAGATACGTACGAAGTAGTGCGGGCACGTTCAATTTCCATTATCTTGCTGTCGACCTTGTCGAGAGAATCTTTCAAGGGCTTTACGAGATCATCAATTGCCTTCTGTCTTGTCGTAAGATCGGTTCTGGCCGCTTCCTGATATCTTTCCAACGTCTCCCTCGCCAGTTCCAGAAACGATCGATTGCTGCTTTTCAATGCATCGGCGGAAAGGGCCTTGAATGAATCGGAGAGGCTCTGACTCGCTTCATCTAAGAGCTTCAGCTTCTCCTCAACCGCCCTTCCCTCCTCCATGAGCCTCGTTTCTACCTCGGCCTGCTTCACCTTCAGCTCGGCATTCTCAGCCTGGAGAGCGGAGAGCTTCTCTTCCCTCATTGAGACTGCTGCTTCGAGTTCGGGTATGCGCGTATTCTTTTCTTCCGCAGCCGACCGCTTGTCTGACTGAACCCTGATCTCCTCGCGCAGGCCTGGAATCTCATCCTTCGTCCTCTCTAAGTACCTCACCCTTTCCGCGAGCGCGGCCCCTCTGGATTTCAGCAGTAGATAGACGGCCAATCCGCCGACGCAGATCCCGATCAGAAGGACTATCAGCTCAGGAATGTAGGTCATGATGCGTATCCCCTCTGCAAGAATATTTCCCCATATCTGCAGGAGTTGAATATCGATTTGTATTCTTATCATCTCTTACGATTAATCTCAATGCAAAGGACATGATGCAATTCTTCGTTTGAAAAATGGTCATTGCGGAATCGGAGAGCATCAAATAATATAAAGACAACACAGTGAGGGAACGCGGGATGAAGAACTCAGACGTTGCGAAGGTCTTCCACGACATGGCCGACCTCCTCGAACTCAAAAGTGAGAACGTATTCAAGATCAGGGCCTACCGGAGGGCTGCACAGGTCATCGAGCATCTCCCCAAGGAGATGGCCATCATGCTGGAAAAGGGTGAGGACTTCGAGGATATACCCGGGGTCGGCAAGGCGATAGCGGAGAAGAGCGCCGAGCTGATCGAAACAGGCAGGCTCAAGGCATACGAAGACCTCAAGGCCCAATTCCCTGAAGGAATAACGCAGCTCCTCGAGATACCCGGCATCGGCCCAAAGACGGCGCATCTTCTCTCATCGGAGCTCAAGATCACATCTATCGAACAACTTGAGAAGGCAATCGAAGATGGAAAGGTCGCAAAGCTTGTCCGGATGGGTGACAAGACTGCGGAGAACATACTTCACAAGATTCAGGCGATGCGACGCAAGGATCAGCGCATCCCTCTCGGTCAGGCCCTGCCCATAGTCGAGGAGATTTTAAGCACTCTCGGAAATCTCGAAGGCGTAAGGAACATGGTCCCCGCGGGAAGCCTGCGCCGTTTCCGTGAGACGGTGGGAGACATCGACATCATGGGCACAGCCGACGACCCGGAAAAGGTGATCAATAAATTCGTCGCCCTGCCGGTCGTGAAGGAAGTTCTTGCCAAAGGGCCCACCAAGGCGAGCGTCATCCTCTCCCCGGGTCTTCAGGCCGATTTAAGGATGGTCGAGCATGATTCCTTCGGCTCACTCCTCCAGTATTTCACCGGAAGCAAGCAGCACAATATTACTCTTCGGACGAAGTACCAGAAGAAAGGCCTGAAACTCAGCGAATACGGGATAACGGATGTGAAGCGTGACAAGCTCGAAAAATTTGCAACTGAAAAGGCCTTCTACAAGCGCCTGGGAATGCAGTACATACCTCCTGAGATCAGGGAGGACCAGGGTGAAATAGAATTATCGGAGAAGCGCGCGATTCCTCACCTTGTCGATCTCAAGGACATCAAAGGAGACTTCCATGCCCACACAAAGTGGAGCGACGGAAATAATTCGATAGAAGAGATGGCCCTCGCCGCGAAGAACGAAGGCTACAGCTTTATAGCGATCACCGATCACTCCAAAGGTCTCGGCATTGCACATGGGCTCACGGAAGAGCGCCTGAAAGAGCAGATTGAAGAAATCACAAGGCTCAACAGGAAGTCCAAAGGGTTCCGCATTCTCTCCGGTATGGAAGTCGATATAAAGGCAGACGGCTCAATCGACATGCCCGACAGGATGCTTGCCGAACTCGACTGCGTCGTCGGCGCAGTCCACTCGTCGTTCAATCAGAGCGCGGAGCGCATGACACAACGCATCATAAAGGCAATTGAGAACCCGCACATCGATATCATCGCGCACCCGACGAGCCGGCTTATCGGGGAGCGGGAGCCGACGGCCGTTGACATGGAGGCTGTATTCAAGGCGGCGGTGGAACACAAGAAGGTCCTCGAAATAAACGCCATGCCAAGCCGTCTCGATCTCAAGGACATTCACATCTACCGCGCCCGCGAAATGGGCATAATGCTCGCGATCGGAACTGACTCACACGTTGCTGGACAGTTGAAGCTGATGCGCTTCGGGATAGGCATTGCGCGCCGCGGTTGGTGCGAACCGAAGGATATCCTGAATTGCCTTCCCGTCGAAAAAGTTCTCGTCATCTTAAAAAGATGACTCTCTAAAGCCCTTTTCTACTCATCCAGGAGACAAGCCTGGCCATGAGTCCCGGGAAATGGCGCTGAATGAAGACGAAGACCTTGCCGTGCATGGTAATGATCTTTTCGCGCTTGCGCCTGTACATCGCCTGCGCGATCTGGCGTGCGGCGTCCTCGCACGATATCTGCATCCAGGCGGGAACGCGGTCCTTCATTTCCGGATGATGCACACCCCATTTATCGACCTGACGGATCTCGGTTTGTACATAGCCCGGGGCAATAAGGGTCACGGCAATACCCTGCGGCCGGAACTCGTGCCATAGCGACTCGGCAAGCCCGTGGAGGGCGAACTTGCTCATCACGTATGCAGAGAGGCGCGGGGTAGCGACAAAGCCGTTGATGCTGCCCACGATTGCAAGGCATCCGTGTGACGCGATGAGGCTCTCGCGCGTTGCGTAAACGGTATTCAGTGCCCCGAACACATTCGTATCGAACTGACGCCGGTAGTCAAGAACGGTGAGCTTTTCGAGGCGTCCGCCGACGCCGAAGCCTGCATTGGCAACGACATAGTCTATCCGGCCGAATTTATCCATCGTCTTTGTTGCCGCGCTCTTTATGTCATCCTCTCTCGTCACGTCGCAGGGAATCACGAGTGCCTGCCGCCCCATGGCCTTAATCTTACGGGCAATCTCCTCCAGCCGTTTGCCGCGACGTGCAACCAGGGCAACGTCTCCGCCCGCGCGCGCGACTTCCATGGCAAGTGCCGCACCGATTCCGGAAGATGCACCCGTAATAAATGTGACCGTGTTCGTAAATTTGCTCATATCAAAAACACCTGTATGGAGTCTTATGCAGCATATTACATTTTTCGAGAATTTCAACAAATTTTGAATTAACAAATTATACTCCGGACAGTCAGGTTGGCATCCTTTTTCCCCCCATTGACTTACTGTCTGCAGTTCTCATATACTTGACGCGAAACATTTATTAAAGTTTGTTTATGAGAAATCTCAGATCCCTCACGTCGTTCGGGACAATGATTTCTCCCTTTGGTCGAAATGGCAAGAAAAAGTCGCAATGGCATGACGTGAGGGGCTCGAAATGACAAGTAGGTGGACATAAATGATTTCAAGGCGTGAATTCCTGACAACTGCCTGCAGGCTGGCGCCAGTCGTAGGCGCCGGCATGATTTTCTCCGATCAGCTCTGGAATATGCTGTCTGAAGGCCATTCAGGTCTTGCCATAGCTGGCAGCTACGCAGATGACCTCCTGGAGAAGGCGCCCCGGGCGCGTTGGTGGCAGTCCCTTCGCAAGGACAATGCAGTGCGATGCTTCCTCTGTCCCCATGCCTGTGTCATAGGCGACGGAGCGCGCGGCACATGCAACACACGCGTGAACGTTAAGGGCGAACTCAAGAGCCTCGTCTACGGCCGCCCTGTCAGCATACACGTAGATCCCATAGAGAAGAAACCATTCTATCATTTCCTTCCGGGCGCAGAGGCATTCTCCATGGCCACAGCCGGATGCCCGCTTAAATGCAAGTGCTGTCAGAACTGGGAGATATCCCAGGCGAGGCCCGAGGATTTCAAAGTTTCATATGCAGAACCCGCGAGGATTGCCGGTTCTGCGCGCGATAGCAAGGCCCGCGTGGTGGCATTTACATATAATGAGCCCACGATCTTTGCCGAGTACATGATGGACATCGCCCGTGATGCGAAGAAACAGGGCCTCAAGTCTGTTGCAATAAGCTGCGGGTTCATCAATGAAGCGCCTCTCGGGGAGCTCTGCAAGACCTTAGACGCAATCAAGATAGACCTCAAGGGCTACAGCGAAGATTTCTACCGCAATGTCTGCGGCGCAGAACTGCGGCCCGTGCTCGCAGCGATCAAACAGATCGCGCGGAGCCGCAGACATCTGGAGATAGTTAACCTCGTCGTCCCGACGCTCAACGATTCCGACAAGATGCTTCTGGAATTGATAAAGTGGGTGTTGGGTGAAGTAGGACCAGACGTGCCCCTTCACTTTTCCCGGTTTCATCCCGCCTATCAGATGCTCAATCTTTCACCCACTCCAGTGGCCACGCTGGAACGGGCGCGCGATATGGCGATGAGCAGAGGCATCCATTATGCCTATGTGGGAAATGTGCCCGGCCATCCGGGAGATAATACCTATTGCCCAAACTGCAAAAAAGTCCTGATAGAGAGGCGGGGCTTTTTCGTCGTGGATACAAATATGAAGGGTGGACACTGCGGATTCTGCAACCGGAAGATCGCCGGCGTCTGGACATAGAGGGAGGTCAGTAAAAATGAAGATACTGCGTTCGTGTGTCGCTCTGTTCATCATCGGTCTCGGTTTTGCCGTGGCGTGTCAGGCAAACAAGGCCCCTGACGCCGATGTCCGCGAACCTGCCGTTGCGGGCAGATTTTATCCGGAAGACCCGATGAAGCTCAGACTCGCAGTCGAAAAGTTCCTGGAAGATGCCGTCCCGGTTCAAGTCAAAGAACCGATCGCCATCATCGTCCCCCACGCAGGTTATATCTATTCCGGCCAGATATGCGCCGATGCCTTCAAACAGGTCAGGGACAAGCAGTATGATGTAATCGTGATCCTCGGAACGAATCATACAACACCGGGGTTTGACAAAATCTCCGTACATCCGGGTGGAGGTTTCCGTACACCACTGGGTATTGCACCGATTGATGTAGAGCTCGCCGCAAAAATTCTCGCCGCAGATCCTGACGATTGCGTATCGACGAGGGCTGTCCATCACCGGGAACACTCAGTTGAGGTAATAGTCCCGTTTGTCCAGGTGGTATTCCCCAACGCAAAAATCGTCCCCATTATTGTAGGCGCACCGGATGTGAACATGTGCAAACGTTTCGGAGAGGCTCTTGCAAAAACCTTGAAGGACAGGCGCGCCCTGATAGTTGCAAGCTCCGACCTCTCCCACTACCCGGCAGCAGAAGATGCAGTGGCCGTGGACAAAAAGACTCTTGATGCGATCACAACACTTGACCCCGCCCGACTCCATGCCGTAGCGCAATCACAGATGAGCCTGTTTATTGCAAAACTCGAAACCTGCGCCTGCGGCGAGGCGCCCGTAATGGCGGCGATGGCGGCAGCAAGGTCTTTAGGAGCAACCAGGGGTCTTGTCGTGAGTTATGCAAACTCGGGGGATGTCGCAGTCGGGGATAGATCACAGGTTGTGGGATACGGCGCTGTTGTGTTAGCCAAAGACCGAAGCGAGACGGTGCGTGGCACAATTGATAGAAGTTCCCCTTCGACTCCGTCGGGCTTTCTAAATTCATCTGACAAGAAGGTCCTGCTCGCATTTGCGAGGGATACCATATCGAGAATTTTTCTGACCGATACGGTACCACTCGCGAGAAGCGAAAACGCGAACCTCAAAGAAAAGTGTGGCGTCTTTGTAACCCTGAAGAAGAAAAACGAGCTCCGCGGCTGCATTGGCAGGATCGTGGGAGATGAGCCCTTAATCAAGCTCGTGGGCGCCATGGCTCTCCAGGCTGCTTTTAACGACCCGCGTTTCCGTCCGGTACAATCCGACGAGCTCCGTGACATCGAGATCGAGATATCCGTACTAACGCCCATGAAAAAGGTTTCGAGCGCGCAAGACATAGTCGTCGGGCGGGACGGCGTCGTGCTTCAGAAAGGCGGCCATTCCGCTGTCTTCCTTCCCCAGGTCGCGACAGAGCAGGGGTGGACACGCGAAGAGATGCTCGACAACCTCGCGGAAAAGGCGGGTCTCTCCAAAGGAAGCTGGAGAGAAGGGACACAGTTCTCAACCTTTCAGGCTGTAGTCTTCAGTGAAAAGGAATTTAATCGCCCTAAATGATTTTCTCTCTCATATCCATCGGGTTCATTTCTATCGTCGGACAGGTCGTACTGCTCCGGGAGCTCGACGTTTCATTTTACGGTGTTGAACTAATCTATCTCCTGGCCATGGGCATCTGGCTCTTCTTCACGGCCGCAGGGGCAATCCTCGGCCGCCTGCGCGAGTCACCGTCATATCGTGACCTTGCATGTCTTTTCATCATTTTCGGAATTGCTCTCCCACTGGATCTATTCTTTATCCGTTCAAGCCGCCTTATTCTTGGCGGAGTGCCAGGAGCATACCTCACGTTTCTCCAGCAGTTATGTGTTGCAGCAATATCGCTCCTCCCAGCGGGGCTTCTGTCAGGAATTCTGTTTCAATGGGCGGCAAAACTATATGTCACAGAGGGCAAAGAGACAGTAGCCATGGCCTACGCCCTCGAGAGTCTCGGTGGGTTGGTAGGTGGCATCGCCGCTACAGTTTTTCTCAAGTGGGGAATGCAGAACCTTGCGATAGGCCTCGCATGCGCCATGGTCGCAGTCGCAACTCCTCTCTTCCCCTTCAGACGGAAGAAGATATCTGTTTTACAAATCACGATTGCGGTTCTTCTCTGTGTGTTCCTAATCCTCTTCTGGAAGACAACGCCTATTGATCACCTATCAACCTCATGGAGCCATCCGAATCTCCTCGAAAGCAAGGATTCCCCTTATGGCCGAATCGCGGTCACGCAATCGTCAGGCCAGATATCGGTTTTTGAAAACGACGCCCTGGCATTTGAGACTGAGGGAACGGAGGCTGAATACTTCGTCCATCTCGCTGCACTCCAGCATCCAAATCCCCGGCGTATCCTGATCCTGGGTGGAGGAATAGAAGGGATCGTGGGAGAGATAGAGAAATACAGGCCGGAGAGGATTGATTACGTGGAGTTGAACCCTGTAATGTTTAAACTTGTTTCCGGGCACCTTCCGGCCGATATTGCAAAATCCCTCCAGGGAACAAACGTTCACATCACCTTTGCCGACCCGCGGCGCTTTCTTGAGAACAGCGGCCGGTACGACCTGATACTCATCGGCATGCCGGAACCTGCATCTGGCCAGACGAATCGCTTCTACACGGAAGAATTCTTCAGACTCTGTGAAGCAAGATTGAATCAGGGAGGCATCCTTGCCTTCCGTCTTCGTTCTGCGGAAAATATCTGGACCCTGCCTCTCACACACCGCACCGTCTCCATATACAGGGCCCTGGCATCCGTCTTCCCTTCTGTACTCTTTCTTCCCGGCGAAACGAATATAGTAACCGCGTCAGCCGGCCCGCTTTCCAATGCACCGGAAGTGATGTCCCGGCGCCTCATGGAGAGAAAGATTGCAACGAGACTCATCACACCGAATTACATAAGATACCTCTTCACCAATGACAGGTTTTCTGAAATCAAAAATATCCTTGCAAAAGAACAGGCACCAGCAAACACAGATGTGCGGCCGGTATGCTACCAGTATGCATTTACCATCTGGCTCTCCAAGTTCTTTCCTTCAATCGCTCTCGTAGATTTATCTTCCCTTCCGGATCGGATTGTTCGGGGGCCTTTCCTACCGCTTCTCCTTTGGATCAGCCTGCCTATCATTTTTCTGCTCTCGCGCTTCGTGCCCGCGCTGCGCCGTGTCCTGCTTGTCGCTGTTGCCGGCTTTCTCGGCATGGTGCTTGAGACGGTTCTTATTCTTTACTACCAGATGAAAAACGGTGTCCTCTATCAGGACATCGGTCTCCTGCTCATGAGCTTCATGGCCGGTCTCGCGCTCGGGGCGACCGTCATTAATAAACTCGCAGCTCTGTATCCAGAACGGCAGAGATTTATAAGATGGCACGGCGTGGGATTGCTCATAGGTTTTTGCTTTCTATGCATTGCCACGGCGACGCGCATGGAGATGAGCTACCCGATGGATCTGATTCATACATCGGTGCTCCTTGTTGCAGCCGGATTTCTAGTTGCCGGCATTTTCGCCTTCACAAGTCTCTACCAGATAGATGTTCAGCAGAGCGCCATCTCTCCACTCTATGCAGGAGACCTGATGGGAGGATCTGCGGGCTCCTTGGTCGGCAGTCTTCTTCTCATACCCGTGCTCGGTCTCGACGCCACGATCCGCGCGATGCTCATTCTATCCGCTTTTTCCATTCTACTAATCTGACGTTAATCGTTTGACACCATGACACCCTTTTTCTATAATTAAGCCAAACCATCGCACGATAATATTCAGTACGGCAGTCAAGAATGCGGCGGCTTCTCTTCAGAAGGAGGGTTGGCAATGGCAAAGGTCACGGGCGGGCAGCTCGTAGCAAAAACACTCAGGCAGATAGGCGCGACAACCGTCTTCACCCTCTGCGGAGGCCATATCATCGACATCTACAACGGCTGCGTTGACGAAGGCATCAGGGTCATAGACGTGAGGCACGAACAGACCGCGGCCCATGCTGCAGAGGCCTGGACGAGGCTGACGGGCGCTCCTGGCGTGGCTGTTGTGACGGCAGGTCCCGGAGTTACTGACGCGATAACGGGGATAGCAAATGCATTCCGCAATCAGGTGCCAATGCTTGTTATCGGGGGTCAGGCGCCCCACAGCCAGCTTCTGAAAGGCGGCTTGCAGGAACTCGACCACGTATCCATCACGAAGTCGATCACCAAACTATCAATCTCTGTTTCCGAAACAGAAAGAATCCCCGAATTGATGATCGCCGCGTTGAGAGAGGCATATAACGGCCGTCCAGGACCATCGTTTGTCGAGATTCCCATAGACGTCCTCGATAAGGCCGTGGATATCGATTCTGTAACCTTTCCCTCGTACATCCGCTCTTATGGACGCCAGCACGGCGATCCTGCTCTAATCGAAGAAGCAGCGATACTTCTCGCTAATGCCAAACGGCCCGCAATCATCGCCGGTACGCAGGTATGGTTCTGCCGCGCAGACGAAGAGCTTTCCGCCTTTGTTGAGAAGGCTGGAATTCCAACGTACCTCAATGGCGCAGCGAGGGGCTGCCTTTCCGGAGACTGTCCCTCCTTCATGACTCGCTCCCGGAGACATGCGCTCTCCAAGGCCGATGTTGTGATGGTAATCGGCACCCCCTTCGATTTTCGCTTGGCCTACGGCAACAGGATTGCACGAGATGCAAAGGTGATCCAGGTCGATCTCGACTACGGCGAACTGGGACACAACAGAGAAATATCGATCGGTATCCAGGGCGACATCAAAGCGGTTCTTAAACAGTTTACAGAGGCTGTAAACGCAAGAAAGGGCGGGCAGTGGCTGGACGAATTATGCAAACTGGAAAATGGCTTCTTCGAAAAAGAAAAGCCCTTCACCGATTCCGACGCTGTCCCGATTCATCCCCTGCGCCTCGCAAAAGAGATAAGAGCATTCATGCCAGATGATGCGATATTTATCGCCGACGGCGGGGACGTGGTCACAATGTCGGCAAGTGTTGTCACACCCTGCATACCCGGGCGCTGGCTTGATCCCGGTCCATTGGGCACCTTGGGAGTCGGAACACCGTTTGCCATCGCCGCAAAGGCCGCCATGCCCGATACAGAGGTTGTCGTCCTCTTCGGCGACGGCGCCTTCGGGCTCACTGGCTTTGACTATGATACACTGATCCGCTTCGGCATGCCAGTCATCGGCATCGTTGCCAACAACTCTGCATGGAACCAGGTGCGCTACGGACAGATGGAAAGATACGGCAAGACTCGCGGCGAGGTGGCGAATGTCCTCGCGCCCCTCCGGTATGACCGGGTGATAGAGGCCATAGGCGGCTACGGCGAGCAGGTCACAGACCCGAAAGAGATCCGCCCTGCCCTAGAGCGCGCACGGAAATCGGGAAAGCCTTCTCTCTTAAATGTGATGGTCGACCCGAACGTTTTCAGCTCGGGAACGATGACGCAGTCTATGTTCAAGTAACGGATAAAGAAGACATCAAATTGCATTGATAATACAATGATGAACGCCACCGGAAACAATAGAATAATCTTCTTCGTCCTTACTCTTGCCGCACTGCAGATCTGTTTCGCCTCCGCGTTAAAGGCCGACATGTACAAATGGGTCGATGAGAACGGAGAACTGCATATCACAGACACTCCTCCTCCCGTCAAATCATCCGGAGAAATGAAGGTCTACAAAGACGTCCCCGATGAGTCTTCCCCCCAGGCCTCAGGGGCAGCAGGAAGAAGTGAAAAGCCGAAGCCTTCAGTAGAAACAAGAAAGAGAGCTGAAGTTGAGCTCTACACCACAAGCTGGTGTCCATACTGCCGGAAGGCTCGTGACTACCTCCGGTCACGGGGAATTGACTTCACGGAGTATGATGTAGAAAAAGACAAAGAAGCGGCCGCTCGAAAAAAGCAACTGGATGCCAGGGGCGGTGTTCCCTTCGCCATCATCAACGGCCACCCCATACGCGGCTTTTCAGCTTCGGCATACGAAAGGGCGCTGCGGGAATAGATTGGATTCAAGGTTTACACGCAGCAAAGTATGAAAATCTTTTGTAGCCATTTCATAATAGGCTCCTTAAACAAAAAACCCCGCTCTCTTTCTGAGTAACGGGGCTTCAGCAACCAGTCAATGCTAACCTCATACAAGGTTAAGAGATTATTGATTTCAATCTCTGGCTCTATATTTGTGATTTAATTATCACGATTGCCAGTTGAAATCTACAATGAAAATGAAAGATGGCACTTTGCAGATTACAGGAAGTATGCATCAATAGCATGAACCGGATTTAATTCTGAACCTCCGCTTCCCACCCGTCGTAGCGCAAAAGGAGAAGCAGGCCCGGGAGCGCGAGGGCCGTGCACACGACGAAGAACATCACCCAGCCCACCGCGTCGGCAAGATAACCCGTGGGCGCGCCTGTGACGTTGCGCCCCACCGCCATGAGGCTGCTTAAGAGCGCGTACTGTGTCGCA
>DATJBN010000241.1:0-8372 GCA_035515335.1 Syntrophales bacterium
TCAATGACAGGCTTCTCGCAGAACTTATCAGACCGGCCGGTTACTACAATATCAAGACCGAGAGATTGAAATCATTTATCCGGTTTTTGTACGAGAATTACAAGGGCAAACCGGACATGATGTTTGCGGAGGAGCTCTGGCAACTGAGAGAAAAACTGCTTGAGGTGAAAGGCATTGGTGAGGAAACAGCGGACAGCATTCTCCTCTACGCGGGGAAGAAGCCGGTATTCGTCGTCGATGCCTATACGAGAAGAATCTTGGAAAGGCACGATATCGTCCAAGAAGGTGCGACGTATGGAGAAATCCAGGATTTGTTTATGACTAACCTTGCCCCAGATCTCTACCTTTACAATCAATATCATGCGCTTATAGTCAATGCGGGAAAGTATTTTTGCGCCAGAAAGCCCCGCTGCGAAGGCTGTCCGTTGGAGTCGCTTTTCAATCGATAGGATGGGTTCGATATGCCTGACTTCTACGACTATACGGGTGTTATCCATAACCACTCGGCTTATTCATTTGACGGTCGGGCTTCTGTAGAAGAGATCCTGAAAGCGGCGCGGGTCAATGGCATTGACTTCGTCATGCTGACGGACCACTCGAACCTGCGGGCCAGGGAAGACGGGTTTGAAGGATGGCACGGGGACACGCTCCTTATTGTCGGGCAGGAAATTGCGCCCCGATTCAACCATTATTTAGCCTTTCAGATAGAGACGCCCGTGGTTGTTCCTGAGGATCTACCAGATATTAACCCCCAGACGTACATTAATGATGTTCGGGCAAGAGGCGGCATAGGCTTCATTGCGCATCCGGATCATGAAGGAACTGAGTTGTTTCACGTGAAACATTATCCCTGGTTGGACTGGGAGGTAACAGACTACACGGGGATGGGGATATGGGATTTCATGACTGACTGGCAGAGCTCGCTTACAGGCTATGCGAGATCCATACTGAGCTTCCTCTTTCCCGCATTCTTCCTCAGAGGACCCAGAAAAAAGACTCTCGCGCGCTGGGACAAACTGAACAGAACAAGAAAAGTGGTGGGAATAGGTGAACTAGACAATCATGATACTCCGCAGAAGGCATTCGGTTTAAAGTTCTCCGTCTTTCCTTTTGCCAAGGCGTTCAAATTCATGAGAACTCATGTTATAATGAAAAAGCCCTTTACGAGAGACTCCGCAATGGATATCGATTTGGTTCTGGAAGCGCTGAAGCAGGGGAAAGCATATCTGGCAGGCGAATATTACCATAAGGCGCAAGGGTTCTCTTTCGTCCTAGGGGAAGGCGGACGACGAGCCACGATCGGTGATGATTTTATTCTTGAGCGCGAAGCATGGTTGACCGTGAATGTACCGGCAACGGCCAGAATCAGATTAATTAAGGACGGCAACATTATCGCAGAGAAGAGTGATCGAGAACTCACAAACAGTGTCAAAAAGCCCGGAGTTTACCGCGTTGAAGTCCATCTCCGAATTCTCGGCAGATGGCTTCCTTGGATATTCTCCAACCCGATTTACGTGAATAAGGCTTAAGGACATACATGATCAAAAAGCTGTCACGCTTTGCACTTAGATACGGGATCATGCCTCTTGCCCACTACATCGTGCTTGCCTACCTGCTACTGATAAAGATCAGGACGATAAATGAAGAGACGGGTCTTGAGCACTTGAGGAGCGGCAAGAAAATGATAGCCGCGATCTGGCACCAGCGTATCCTTGTGGTCATGAGTTACGCGAGAAGGTTTGGCGGATATAAACCGTCCGTCATGATAAGCCAGAGCCGCGACGGAGAAATGATTGCTGGGGTCTACAGCCGTTTCAATTTCCGCCCCATCCGAGGCTCAAGTTCCCGGGGTGGAAGGGAAGCCCTATCCGGTATAATTGAAGACCTGGCTCATAATCAAGTAGCAGTGCAGATATTGGATGGTCCGGGGGGCCCCAGGGGTGTTGTGAAGCCGGGTCTCATTGTCATGGCCCAACTCTCAGGCGTTCCGATTGTCCCGGTCTACATCTCGGTCAATCGAGCCTGGATCCTGGACAGCTGGGACCGCTTTATCATACCCAAACCCTTCAGTACCGTCGTCATACGCTGGGATAATCCCATATATGTCCCTCGAAGAATGGATAACGAGACATTCGAGAGCACTAGGCAAGAGATTGAACGGCACCTGAAGGAGAATCAGATCCGTGACGACGAAGGGATGGGCTGGAAGGCCCCGTTGTTGTAAAGAGACATTACTTACTGCGCACAAGCTGGATCTCGAATAGGTGCGGCCAGCACTTTCCCGTTACAAAGAGTCGATCGCCCGATGAATCGTAGGCAATGCCATTTAAAACGTCCACGCTTTGTCCACTGTTTATGTATCTGTATAGCTCCCTGAGATCAATCCAGCCCAGTACCCGCCCGGTTCGTGGTGAAATGCGTACGATAAAGGCCGTACCCCAGACATTTGCGTAGATCTCGCCTTTCACGAATTCGAGCTCGTTGAGGTTCGGCAATGGATTGCCACGGTCACGTACCTCAATCTGCTTAACCACATCGTAGGTTCGCGGGTCAAGAAAACGAAGCACATCGGTTCCGTCGCTCATTATGAGATAGTTGCCGTCGCAGGTAATCCCCCAGCCCTCGGTAAGATATGAAAATGTTCTCAAAAGTCGGAATGATTTAATATCGTACACAAAGCCGGTGTGGGATTGCCATGTAAGCTGAACGAGCCTGTTTCCGTGGATTGTGATGCCTTCACCGAAATACTCGGCCGGAAGATATTGGCGCTTTAAGATCTTTCCCGTCTTCAAATCTACCTTGCGGATACTCGACTGCCCAGCAAGACCAGTTCCTTCGTAGATATATCCTTTGTGGAACACGAGACCCTGTGTGAAGGCATCCGCGTCATGGGGAAACACGTTGACGACGTGGATTCCGTAAAGCACGGTACCCGTTGCACCGATCGATACCGCGCTCAAGTCGGAAGCAGGCGAAGCTGCATATGCAGGGACAGAGCAACTATTGAGTTGACCGTAGTTATTGCACAGGAAGAGAAAAGAACAACCTGCGATGGCAATGGCAGATATGATGAGAAAAGGTTTGTCCACAGACCTAACCACTTTCTGCAAATGATTTCTCGGCCGCTGAGAGTGTTGTAATCGATGTGCATCCCACATTTATGGTCTTAAAGAAATCGCGAAGGGGCCGACTGGGGCCGATCTCACAGATAGTTCTCGCCTGCGAGGCAAGGGCCTTCATATTATCCATCCAGAGGACAGGATGGTTCAACTGCGATATAAGGTTGTACACGAGGTCTTCATACAGGCCGGAATGAAATATTCCCCGGAAATTTGAGGTTACTGCCGCAGATTTTTTCTCATCTATTCCTTTTCCTATGGCACGCAATATTTCCCCGAAGGTCCCGACGATCGTTCCCATGAAACGGCTGTGAAAAGGAGCGCTTACATTCAGCATCACAAAACGGAAAGGTCTTTCTTCGCCCAGCATTTCATGGAGTTTGGACTCTGCTTCCGGCATGGCCTGCATTTCACCGCTAATCACCACTTGGTTACCCGAGTTTATGTTTGCTATGTCAATCGGTAGGTTCTGTAAGGCATGGCTTATGAGTCCGATATCTATGTTATCTGATATCACAGCTGCCATTCCCCCGCGGCCTACAGGGACGGCCTCCTGCATTAGCTGGCCGCGGACTCGAACGATGCGGACCGCCTCGGCAAGAGGCAAGGCGCCCGCAGCAACAAGGGCGGTAAACTCGCCCAAGCTGTGACCACCGAAGAGGGAAGGTGAAAACCCATAAAGGGCCTGCAATCCCCTAAGCATGGCAATTTCTGTTGTTAAAACACATGGTTGCGTAAATTCTGTCAGATTGAGACGCTCATCATCGCCAAAGCACATGGCGGCTATGTCCCAGCCCCCCGCTTCAGATGCGGCGTCGTACACCTTGCGGCTTTCGGGAACATTATCATAAAAATCTCTGCCCATCCCATGTCTTTGCGCACCCTGACCGGGAAAGACCACCGCAATCTTGTCCGCGTTCATTGAATGCTCCTGAGCAAAATAGTGTCCGTAAATACACTGCCATGAGAACTATGGCAAGCGTCTTTTTCCGCCCCGAAATTGCGTTTGCAGCAAAGAGATGATGATATATTATGAAATCACTTGTAATTTCCAAGGAAACTAGTATCTTGATGTCATTACAATAACGAATTCCGGACCAAAAGAAATGAAGAAATGAAACTGAAAGTCTTTGTGCTTAGCCTGTTAATGCTTGCCTCGACCGTCTGGCCTGTTCAGACCTTCACGACTGAAGATTAAGATCTGACGAAAGTTCCTAGGGCTGTTGAAACTGTAATTAACCGTGCCGAGGCGAGAGATGTCGACCTTCAGAAATGCGAGTTGGTCGGCAAGGCCGTTGACCTTGACGGAGATGGACAGGCGACGGATTGGATAGTGACCATTCAAGACGCGAGCGAAGTGGAAATGCCTCTCGGCCCCTTGTGGGTACTCCGCGACGTCCGAGGATCTTTTCTTATAGTTCTCTCTGATGGAGGACATACTGTTTCTATAGGCAACGTGAAACACCTCGGACTGTATGATCTCGCTGTATCAGTCGAAAGTGGCGGCTGGACTCGTCAAAGCATTTGGAGATTTGACGGCAAGTGCTACAGGAAGGTGCGGGAAAAGATGAAGAAGAACGATTGAGGGATGACGTGAGAAAGAGTGAAAGAGAAATCAAGGACAGGGCTGCGATTGATTCCATAATCAGGGAGAGCGTTGTATGCCGTCTCGGATTGTCCGATGGTGAGGAACCTTATATAGTCCCACTGTGCTTTGGATATGACGGTCGGGCGCTTTATTTCCACAGTGCGATTGAGGGAAGAAAGATCGACGTACTTCGCAAGAACAGCAGAGTCTGCTTTGAGTTCGATATACCGGAAGGAATGAAGGAAGCTGAGGAAGGCTGCCGCTGGGGGATCAGGTATCGGAGCGTCATAGGAGCTGGAACGGCGGCAATAGTACGTGATCATGGTGAAAAGATAAGAGCCCTTGAGATCATCATGGCCCAGTATTCGCGAAAGAGATACTCATTTCCTGAAGAAATAGTTGCTAAGACCGCTATAATGAAAATAACGATTACGGAAATATCCGGGAAGCAAGCATAGCCACATGGCTACCCTTCATTAAACGAAAAATAAGCAAGTGCGTCTTTGGTCTATACATCCCTGTTACCTTGATGTTAAAGGACTTGTTGCCCTTTGGAGGGAGGGCTTGCTAGCAAGGAAAGTCTTGCACGGCGAGACGAGTGGCTACAGGAATCACCCACAGCTCGCAAGATTCAGCGCCCATCCGCACCCTCAGGAGGCGATAGATTACTATCTCTGGCATGTCTACAAGGAGGCGGTCAGGCGCGGCTATCATTTTGATTCTGGAAAACTCGGGCCGAAAGGGCGGTGCACTAAGATGGCCGTTGGAGAAGGCCAGGCAAGATATGAGATGAAACAGCTCAAGGCTAGACTGATCTTTCGAGACCGGGAACTGTATGAAAGAATTCTGACCGTCAAGAAGCCGAAAGCCCATCCTCTCTTCAGGATTGTAAAGGGTGGGATCGAGAAATGGGAAAGAGTAAAAGGACGACTCCAAAGATAAACAGGGGGGGGAACAGCATGCACGGAGGTGACAAGAAAAGGGAAACCCAAATGTGGGAGATGATACAGAAGCGGCTGGGATATACAGACGAGGAAATGAAGCAATTTCGGAATAACCCTCGGAATGAAGAAATCTTGTCCATGGTGCCTGACCTCATCAATAAGACGATTGTTGCGGAAGTTGTGGAGTCACGTGGATGTAACAGTCTCCACAAGGTCGGCGACAGATTCTATTTTGACAGCGCCGGCAATCTCCTTACCGCTCCTTCTCCCAAGAGAATTTGTATCTATGCATTGAGCGTGATCACGCCGCAGATCTTCGCAGCAACGGAATTTCTTTACGCGGGAGCGGATCCCAATCAAATGAGATTCAAACGTGCCGGCTGCTATGATGTCGGCCTTGCCTGTGGAGGATGGGGACGCGTCGTCCTCGAGTTGAAGGTGGAAGACCGTCCGAAATCCTGACAGGATTCCGCCAGAAGGTGAGTATCTCAACCCGCAAATATTCAGCTTGATTATTACATCGTTTGGAAGTACTCTTGGAAGTAGCTTCGGGGATATTAATGAAAAAGATTCCCAACATCATACCTATTACTGATCTTCGCCAGACTGCGTCCTCCGTGCTTAAGCGCCTGAAAGCCTCACGTCAGCCCGTTGTCATTACACAGAGAGGGAGGGCCGCCGCGGTTGTGGTAAGCATGGAGGCCTATGAAAAGTCGCAAAAAGAAATGGAGATTCTGCGCATCCTTGCCCGTGGTGAAAAGGAGATCGAAACGGGAAAGGGTTACGACCTCGGCCATGTCCTTGCGGACGCCGATGCCTTGCTGAGATAGAAAACGGGGGATAGCTTGAGGATTCTGTTCACTCCTTCGGGACGAAGCAACTTCCTTGCAGCCATGACCTTCATCGACGGCGAAGATGCGTCTGCTGCAGCTTCATTCCGCAAAAAGTCGGAAAAGACCCTGCTGCGTCTCAAGAGATTCCCGGGTTCCGGTACGCCGTTGCCGGAATTTCCCGATCTCCCATTTCGGGAAGTTACAATTCCGCCCTGCAGGTTTATATTTCGTGTGAAACAGAAGACCGTGTGGATCGTTGCAGTCTGGCGCGGGGCCCGGCTTCCTAAGAAACCAGCTGAAAAAGAGATTGCCTAAGAGCCTTCATCTCGTTCCGTAATCCCTTCAAGATTAAGCCAGGATCTGTATGAACACATGCCGGCAAGAGCCTTTACTGCGCGCTCCGGTGTCAGGAGAGAAACAGCCTTGTATTGATACCCTTCGATCTCCGTAATGGTCTTGGCGTTTTCATCTGAAAGAAGGCCAACCCCCAAGATAGGCTTGCCGTACTTCTCCATCAATCGAAGCACGTGTTCCAGATAACCACGTTCAAAATGCGACACCCGACGAACGATCTCTGCCAGGGTCCGACGGTCACAGGTCTGATCAACTGCGTGAGAGGATTCGATCATACGATTGACGAATATCAGCCTGCCAAGGATGCCAAGATGTATTACGGCATCGCATCCGTCCCACAAGGCCAGTTCTTCCACAAGTTTGATCGGAACCGAGAGATCCATCTCCGCAACAAGGTCAACGGGATTGGATCGGCTCCAGTAAGGAGGAAGTAGTTTATCGATACGGGAAATGATATTGGATGACAGTTCCGGCACCTCAAGGCCGTGCTCCATGCATAGGTCGGCCGTCACTACCCCCCATCCCCCGCCAAGAGTCATTATGGCAACCCTGTTGCCATTTGGTAGAGGCAGGGATGAAAATGCGGCAGACAGATCAAGAAGGTCCATGGATGTTTCACATGTAACGACACCCGCCTGTCGACAGGCACTCTCAAAAACTGTGATGTCTGAAGCCAATGCTCCCGTATGGCTGGCGGCGGCGCGGTTTCCTGCCCTTGTGCGGCCGCCCTTGAGCATGAGAACCGGCTTCGTCTTCGAAATCCTGCTCGTTGATTCGAAGAAACGCCTGCCGTCTTTGAGACTCTCAATATATAGCACGACTGTTTTTGTCAGGTCATCAGCCTCGAGAAATTCCATGTAGTCTTCAATGGTGATCATAGCCTCATTTCCGGACCCGACAAATGCTCGAACACCGAGTCCTTCACTCTCCGCAAACATCAGGAGCTGAGTTCCGAGATTGCCCGATTGGGCTATCAGTGCCGTTGAGCCGGGCTTTGGCCGAACATGCTGGTACAGGCAGAACAGATCTTCATGTGGATTGCAGATTCCCATCGTGTTGGGACCGAGAATCAGTATGCCAGCCTCACGCGCCTCTCGCACGAGTTGCTCTTCAAGAAGAGCGCCTTTCTTGCCTGCTTCGCTGAAACCTGAGGTCACCAGAAGGACGCTCTTGATGCCTTTCTTCCTCAACTCGGGAATCAGTGCGACGACACGCTCCGCAGGGACAGTGACCACGGCAAGGTCAACGGGTCCCGGCAGGTGTTCCACGGATTTAAAAACAGGCCTTCCTGCAATGCTGCCGCCTTTCGGATTGACAAGATAAACGTCACCCGAGAAATTCGCAGCAATAACATTGGTAAAAAGCGTGTATCCCCATTTACCGAATGTTGAAGACGCGCCGATAAACGCCACGGAGCGGGCATGAAAGAAACGTGTCACTGATTCCCTCTTTGCGGCGGGGCGTCCCCTTCCTTGCCCTGTACCATCGCCGATGATTACGAGTGCATCGACGGCAGTTACTCGTCCGTCCGGGC
>DATJBN010000242.1:0-3212 GCA_035515335.1 Syntrophales bacterium
ATTGATTAACGTTGAGCGTCACCGGTTTACCTCTCTTTGCGTTCCACTTTCTATCCTTGCGTGCGGTAATTGCCAGATATTGAGAGAGCCATGGGTAGTCTATAAGCCTGCCGATAAATAACGAAGTGAAAACACCTTCAAACTTCAATAATCCGTTCTCTGAAAATGCCATGCTCAGAGCCGACAGCATTGAATCTCTGTCAACGAGACAGTTCCTTCCCTGAGGATGGAACGCACGCAGCCGGAGAGTATGCCATCGGACGTTTGCTTCAACAGAAAGTGAGCATTCCCCAACTGTCGAAGAGGTGATCACCCCTTCGTGGGACACAGCTATCGCAGTAGACCCAAAAATGACGATGACAAAACCGACAAGCTCAGGCACGTCTTAATCTTCATTCGGCTCTCTCCAATAAACTTGGCCTGGTTCCGAACCAGCATTTTTTTGATAAGATATTACTTCCCGGCATAACTCTATTTGCTTTCGATGCGGTGGATGCCGGTCCAATCATCAGGCGGCGGATTATCAAGGTGCAGCCTGCAGCGCTCAAGCATCATAAAGGCAGGCTGATCTTCGGGTCTCAATTCGAGAACCTTTTTATAATGCTCCATTGCTTCATTCCATCGCCTGTTTAAATACAATTCCAGTCCGTTTGCGCAAAGTTCCGCAACCTGGATTTTCTGTTCACCTGTGTTCTTTTTCTCCCCGAACAATTCATATATCTTGATGCCTTTCGTGCTGCCCACGACTGACACGAGGTCGAGGGGGCGGACAATAAATTCTTCTTTCACAAGGTCGCAGGTAGTGTCCCCGATTACGATCTCCGTGCTGTAAGACTTGTTGAGGCCTTCAAAACGACTTGCCATATTCACGGCGTCGCCAATAACCGTGTAGTTCATCCTTGTTTCGCTGCCTATGTTGCCGACAATCACCTCTCCCGTGTATATACCTATGCGCTGGAAGAAAAGAGGTTTCCCCTCCTGTTTCCACTTTTCTCTTAATTGTCCTAATCTCTCCTGGCAGAGGAGCGCCGCACGGCACGCCGACGGTGCGTGGTCCGGGTTGGGTGTGGGAGCCCCCCAGAAGGCCATGATGCTGTCGCCGATGAACTTGTCGACCGTGCCCGGCGGGTTTTTCCGGATCTCGTTGCTCATCGCCCCTAAATATTCGGCCATCTGTTCTACGAGTGATTCCGGTGGAATAACTTCCGAGATAGACGTAAAACCTTTGATATCGGAAAAGAACATTGTGAGAGTCTCCCTGCGGCCGCCAAGCTCCGTTTCCTGGCCTGAAGCCATGATTTCACGCACGAGATCGGCCGGCACGTACTTCTGAAAAGAGCGCAGGCCTGTCTTCATATTTTGGGTGGCCACCATCAGTTGATCCACTTCCTTGAATACTGAGTGCCCGAGGGGTTTGGCTTCCAGGTCGAATTGACCGATAGCCTTCGTTTCACTCACGATTTTGTCGAGGGGCTTTGAGATGCGCATGGAAATCCACGCGCTTACGATCAGGATCACGAAAAAGCTCGCCAACCCTATTCCGAGCGTCTGCCTGTTGTTGCGTTTGACCGGCCCCATGATCTCGTCGCTGGGAATGACCAGCGCGATAGTCCATCCCGGAAGTTCCTTGCCCGTCATCAGATGGTAACTTCCAAAATAGTCAGTGCCTTCGGAGGTGAAATCGAATGTCCGCAGACTGGCGCCGGGATGCTTGAGATTGCTCTGAGAAAACTTTTCCATGAAACGGACGACCCTGTCATCTCTGAGACTTCTTGTTGGAACGAATTCGTATTGAGTGCGCCCCCGGCTGTCCGTTACGGCACGAGTCAGGATTTCCGGCTTCGGGTGGGCGATCACGCGGGGCTCCCCGTCGACTGGCTTTTCAATGATGAATGCGAACCCCTCCTTGCCGACCCTGTTCTTGGCGAGAAATTCCGATATGGCAGTGATGTTAAAATCGACTGTCGTGACCCCGAGCAGTTTCCCGTCCTTGTTGTAAAAAGGCGCCGCATAGGTGATGCCTGGAAACGCTTCCGCGCCGAGGCGGATTGTGCGGGCATCTGTCCATATAGGGCGGCCCGCTTCCTTGGCCTTAATGTACCAGGACGGCCGTCCTGACGATGAAGTCATCTGGATCTTTTTGCGGGCGTATAATTTTCGCTTTGGGTAATCGTCGGACCAGAATTCAAAAATTTCGATAGTGCCATGTTTTCTATCGACATGGGCCTCACGGACCGTGAACTTTCCATCCTGCATGCGCTCGATGGAGAGCAAAATGTCAGACTCAAGATCTACGGAAAGAAAGGTAAAGTAGGGTTGTGCCGTCATCACTCTCTGCCAGTAATGGGCGAGCTTTGTAAGACTTTCCTGATTCAGTTTGATTGAACCAAGGAAGGAGCGGTTCACTTCGCTCTGATCGTGGGCTTTGTAAAGAAGATTCCCCACCCACTGACTGATGCGCAGGGATGTCTGATCGAGAATCTGCGCGGAGAGATCTTTGGTGTCCCTTGTCAGATTCACGTAGGAAAGAAGGCCCGTGACAACTACTGTGCCGATAAGCAGTATCGTGAGGATTGTCGATATTGCCACGCGGAAAGAGACATGAACTTTTGCAAGCTTATCTGAAAGTATGGTTTTCATGATAGGTAAATCGTACAGCCAGCCGATGCCGCAATCAAATCACATTTGCTTATCCCGGTTCCAAATTCCATCTATCAAACGAGTTCAGTCTTTTGCTGGTTCTCTTTTTCCAGAGAAAACTGCCGCGCAGTTGCTTTTCTGACTTTCCTTGGTCATCTCGTCCACTATTGCCTGTTGTGTCCAGATGGAGCGTTCGGCAAAATGGGGATCGGTCTCGCCGTACCTCTCTCTAATAAAAGCAATGGATTCCTGTGCACTCTTCAAATGGATGGCTATTATGCCGCATTTGTCCAGTCCCCAGCGGGCGACGATCTCAGCTTCGGGGTCTGAAGACAGCCATTTGGAATTCTGAAATACGTGTTGCATAGTAATAACCCGGTCGGGCGTAATTTGCAGGTGAATCTTCGCCATTTTACCGAGAACGGCATCACGGTCCAAATGATTTGCCCTGATGAGTTCTTCCAGATGGTCAATCATGACATTAATAAATTCATCCCGTTCGGGCGTACTGTGAATTTCCCATAAGCGTGATCCTTCGGGACATCGAACTTCATGACATTTCTTATTGCCGT
>DATJBN010000243.1:0-12191 GCA_035515335.1 Syntrophales bacterium
TCTTTCAAGACGGTCTTCCTGCCGTCGAACCCAGGCTTGCGGCATGTCTTGTGGGTCAGGGGCCGGCACTATCCATGGAGATGTACATGGGCGGAACCCGCTGCCGTAGAAATCCCCACGTTGTCGCCTATGGAGAGCTCAACACGGATCATTTCCAGTTCCATGCGAGAATCACTCAGCCGCGCCTGCTGAAAGAGGAGCGCCGCACATCTTTCAAAGAAATCGATCTCAAGATCTCAACCAACCTCGCCATCCGTGAGGCTGAACGCTGCTTCAACTGTGGAATATGTAATCAGTGCGACAACTGCTTCATGTTCTGCCCTGACCTTGCAGTCATCCGGGTAAAGAATGAAGAAGGGCGTCACATCGACTACGATTATTGTAAAGGGTGCGGACTATGTGTTGTGGAGTGTCCGCGCAATGCCATGACCCTGACGGAGGAAGAGCCATGAAGCGGGTCATCGAAGGAAGTCAATCGGTCGCCGAGGCCGTGCGTCTGGCAAGGGCAAAGGTGATCTCTGCATATCCCATTACCCCACAGACGCATATCGTGGAGTTTCTCTCTGAGTATTGTGCGAGTGGCACCATGGACGCACGCTTCCTGCGCGTAGAAAGTGAACATTCTGCATTAGCCGCTCTCATAGGGGCACAAAGTTGCGGGGTGAGAACCTTCACAGCGACGTCGTCACAGGGACTCGCCCTGATGCACGAACTCCTGCACTGGGCCTCGGGTGCCCGCCTTCCCATCGTTATGGCTGAAGTGAACAGGGCCTTAGCGCCGGGGTGGAACATCTGGACCGATCAGACGGACAGTCTGGCCCAACGCGATACCGGATGGATACAGCTCTACTGCGAAGACGGCCAAGAGGTCCTGGATTCAATGCTCCAGGCGTACCGCCTGGCAGAGCTTGTATACCTGCCAGTGATGGTGGTTCTCGATGCCTTCTATCTATCCCATACATACGAGCCCGTCGACGTGCCGGAACAAGAGGATGTCGACCGCTTCCTTCCGCCCTATCAGCCGCAGTTTCAGATTGATACGGAGAATCCGTGTTCCTTCGGGCAGCTCGTGCAGCCTGGCGCATACATGAAAATGCGCCAGAACATAGCCACGGCGATGGAGACGGCCCTCGAAAGATTGAGTGAAATCCAGGATGAGTTTTATGGCATTTTCGGACGCCGCTATAGCCACGTGGAAGCAATAGGCTGCGACGATGCGGAGATTATATTTGTCACCTCTGGAACTGCCACGAGCACATGCCGTCTGGTACAGAGGGCTCTCCGCGACAAAGGCGAGAAGGTCGGTATCCTTAAGATGAAGTCGCTCCGTCCCTTCCCGGTTGCGATAGTGAGAGAAGCCACTGCCAGAGCCAAAAAAATTGCCGTGATAGACAGAAACTTTTCCTTTGGGGCGAGCGGTATATTTGCTCAGGAGCTCCGCGCCGCATTATTTAATGCCCCCGAACGTCCGGCTATTTTCGGCTACATCGCGGGAATCGGCGGCCTCGACATAACGACGGAACTCTTGGACGAGATATACTGGAAGACAAAGCAAGCGGCATTCCCGGAAAAGGAAAGTGTTTGGATGGGAGTTTGAAGGAGCGCTCGATGGAATTAGATACGAAGGACAACGAATACTTATATTCGGGACACGTGGGCTGCCCGGGTTGTGGCGCGGCAATTGCCATGCGATTCGCGCTCAGGGCGCTCGGTGAAAAGACGATCGTCGTGCTGCCGGCCTGCTGCTGGTCAATCATTGCGGGCCCCTATCCCCAGTCGACACTGAAAGTTCCCGTCATTCACTCCGCTTTTGAGACAGGTGGAGCAGTGGCAAGCGGCGTGCGTGCCGCCTTGGACGTGAAGGGAGATTCGGAAACAACCGTCGTGACATGGGCGGGCGACGGCGGCACCTTTGACATCGGCTTCCAGGCCTTGAGCGGCGCAGTCGAAAGAAACGAAGACTTCATATACATGTGCTATGACAACGAGGCATACATGAATACGGGCGTGCAGCGGAGTTCCTCAACACCGTATGGCGCCTGGACCACGACCACACCCGGTCGGGATTGGAAGAAGATGCGGAAGAAGAACATCGTTGAGGCGCTGGTCGCCCACCGCATTCCCTACGCCGCAACGGCAAATATCGCGTTCCCTGAGGACCTCGTCCGTAAGGTTCAGAAAGCCAAGGACCTGAGAGGTTCCAGGTTCATTCACATCTATGCAAGCTGTCCCACTGGATGGCGCATCCCCTCCGAGATGTCCGTCAAGATTGCCCGCATGGCGGTGCAGACCAACATCTTTCCCCTTTATGAGGTTGAAGACGGCATCAGATACACCATCAACTACAAGCCCAAGGAATACCTCGTGAGAGAATATTTCAAGCTCCAGGGACGGTTCGGCCATCTCACGGAAAGCGACCTCGATCAGATTCAGGAAATGGTCAACGAAGACTGGGAGCTGTTGCTTCGCAAGGCCGGCGAAAGGCCTTGATGATCTTGACCAGGATTACTTCGTCGCCCTCACCGGTTCAATAACGGTCCCTCTGTAACATTGGCGATGGGGTTTGGAACGACTGTTTCCCCTGCTGCCAAGCCGTCACTTATCCACGATCATCCCTGCTTATCGACAGGATTCCCATGACCAGTATGAGCAGCGCTGCCACAGCCACCGTATAAAGACGCCTGGGGGCCAGCCGAACTATCCACATGGTAATTAAACCTTCCGATGTCTCCGGGAAAAACCTGCCTCTCTTATGGGAACCACTCCCTTTTTCCGAAAGCTCAAAATACTCTGGTTGCATCGAAGGTCCTGCAAAACGAGTTTCAGTCATAATTGCATCAGTTTAGTATGAATGATTGACCGGCATGCCACTATAGTGGTTTTCCTGATTGTCTGCTGCGAAATATCCAGGCAGACTGAGAGATTAGATGAACGATTGATACATGAGAGTGCGGTTGTGATTCTCGCGTATGGTCAAATAATATTGACATGCAACATCTTGCTACCATATACTTCTCCCCTAGCAAGCCGGAGATGGCACATTTATTGCTCAAAACATAATTTGTTACGTCTTCTATAGAGACCGAATTCTCCTGTTCCGGGGGTTGTTTTGACATGAAGAAATTTGTTTCACATCTTGTATGCATCACCCTGCTTCTCTGTGCAGCCAGTGTCCCTGCAGAAACAAAAACATTCATTAGGGAATATACGTACGAAGCTGGCGAGATGGACAGCAAAGTGTCATGCCGGGCAATTGCCCTTGAGCAGGTGAAGAGATTGCTTTTGGAGGAACTCGGAACATACGTGGAGAGCACCACAGTCGTCAGGGATAACCAGATTGCCAAAGATGAAATCAATGCGCTTACCGCAGGGATCGTACAGACGACGATAATGGAAGAGAACTGGAACGGAAAAGAGTATTGGCTCAAGGCAAAAATCATGGCCGACCCCGACGAAGTGGCCGCCTCTATAGATAGGCTGAGAAACAATGAACAGCTCGCGAGGGACCTTGCAGAAGCGAGGGACGAGGCCTCACGGGCCCTTCAGGAAGTCGATGCATTGCGGCAGCAACTTGCGACAGCCGAAACGAACAATGATAAGCGTGAAGAGTATAAACAGGCGGTCAATACGCTTGTTGCAACGGATTGGTTTGAAAGAGGGCAGTACTTCGCATTTTCGGGAAATTACCAGGAGGCAGCAAGGGCGTATGATCAGGTCGTAGTATTAAGGCCAAACGACGCCAAGGCTTACAGCAATCGCGGAGCCGTCTACATTCAGCTTGGACGGTATGGTAGTGCCGCAAAGGATCTGGATAGGGCCGCGTTCCTGAACCCGCGAAACAAGACAACCCTTTTCAATAGAAATCTCGTCTATAAGAAGCTTCAAGAAACAAGGTTTGCAAGAACGCAGGAGCGTGATATCCTTCGTAACAGATATGATAACAGGCCGCAGCAGGGTGGGAATGTGCCTGACTATCGTATCAATGGCGGACAGAACGGGGAAAGGCAGAGATTGCTCAACAGACCTTCAGACAGGCAATTGAGGGAGCGGGATGAACAACTGAGGAAGGAAAGGCAGCTCGTCCAGAGAAAAAGGCTTGAGGATAAATCAAAGCAAAGAATACGGCGGGAAGACCTGAAAAAGAAAAGAGAGGCCGAACAAAGAAAGAAGAAAGAAAAAAGGATCGACAAGCCCAGGCCGAGACATGAAGATGAAAAAGGCAGAAACTGATTTTTGAGGTGTCGGTAATTAGAGATTGCGTGATCGTGGCCAGGAAACGGAAATGAGGAACTGATTAATGTCTACCATGGAGCTCGCGAAAGAAGGATCCGTATACGTCCTTACCCTGACCAACGGGGCAGAGGCGAATACCCTAACGGAAGATGTTGTCGGCGAATATCATGACATACTTGACGAACTAGAATCGTCCAAAGATAACTGCGCGCTAGTCTTAACGAGCAACGACCCCAAGTTCTGGTCTAACGGCATCAATCTCAATTGGCTTCTCAAACAGCCTCCTGACTACTTTCCGAAGTTCGCTGAACTTCTTGACGAACTATTTATCAGATTTTCTCTGCTTGCCGTACCCACGGTCGGGTGCCTCACCGGACACGTGTATGCGGCTGGCGCAATTCTCGCGTCAACACTGGATTTCCGCCTGATGCGGGAGGACAGGGGATTCTTCTGTTTTCCCGAAGTTGACATCAAGATTGTTTTCACCCCAGCGATGTTCGAGATTCTCCGCCTGTTGCCTGACCACTATGCATTAAACGAACTCTTGCTCACCGGCAGGCGGGTTGGGGGCAAGGAGGCTCTGGCGATGAAGATCGTCTCTGCAGCATATCCCGAGGGAACGCTTTTTGATAAGGCTATGGAGATGGCAACATTTCTATCCAAGAAAGACCGCATGACGTATGCACAGATCAAGCGCGGATTCAGGCAGGCCCTGGTGAAATTTACTCTCTGAAAATTTCTTAAAAGGTGAAGCTCACAGATAAACCAAATTAGTGAGCAATCATTCTTTCAGACCGTACTTCTTTAGTTTGTAACGCAGCATGCGTTCACTGATGCCAAGGATTTCGGCAGCCTTTGTCTGGTGATCGCGGGATTTTTCCATGGCCTCAAGGATCAGTCTCTTTTCCATATCCTCAATCGATCCCCTGAGCAGGCCCTCCCCTTTCTTAGCCCCTTCTTCCGGATAGATGGTCTCAGCAGTAAAAGGTAAGTCTGCAACCGAAATGACCGAATCACGAGATATCACCACGGCACGCTCGATGATATTCTCCAGTTCTCTCACGTTGCCCGGATAATCGTATCGCAGTAGTAGGTCCCTCGCTTCACTGGTCATGCCGGATATGTCCTTGCCGTTTTCGGCAGCAAAGTGCTTGACGAAATGACCTATCAAGAGCGGCACATCTTCCTTCCTTTCTCTAAGGGGGGGGATATCCATGGCTACCACGTTCAACCTGTAGAAGAGGTCTTCCCTGAATGTCCCTTCTTTTACCTTGGATTCCAGATCCCGGTTCGTGGCGCTGATTATCCTCACATCGGAGTGTATGGTTTGATTGCCGCCTACACGCTGGAATTCCCGCTCTTGAAGGAAGCGAAGCAGCTTCACCTGGACGGATGCGGAGAGATCGCCAATTTCATCCAGGAAGAGTGTCCCACCATCCGCTTCCTCGAATCTTCCGATCCTCCTTCCTGTTGCGCCGGTGAAGGCGCCTTTTTCATGACCGAACAATTCGCTTTCGAGAAGACTCTCGGGTAGTGCGCTGCAGTTCACTACACTGATCGGCTTCTTGGAACGAGGGCTGAGATTGTGAATCAGCCTGGCCAGCAATTCCTTGCCTGTCCCACTTTCTCCCCTGATGAGAACGGTGGCACGGCTTTCTCCAACCCTTTGGGCCATGCTGACCAGTTCGCTCATCGCCTGGCTGCGATATATGATCTGGTCCGTCGTAACGCCCTTTTCCCTCAATTTCTCCCGGAGAATCTCATTTTCACGGATCAGGGTACGCCTTTCCGACACCCGATCAACGTGGATAAGAAGTTCATCAAACTCAACAGGCTTGGTGATATAATCTATAGCACCCTCCTTCATGGCTTCCACCGCCGTTTCTATCGTCCCGTAGGCGGTAATTATGATCACGTCGATTTCCGGATTGATCTTCTTGACCTCTTTGAGCACCTGCATGCCGTCCATTCCCGGCATCTTGTAATCCAGGAGGATCATGTCGAACTGGCCCTTCAAAACGGCTTGGATGGCAGCGTCTCCGTTCTCGGCTTCCGCTACGGTATGTCCTTCCCTCACGAGAAAATCGCGGAGCATTTCACGCTGAGACTGTCCATCCTCAACAACAAGTATATTCAACTTCTTCATGCCTGTATCCTCTTAGGCTAAACTATACTATTCTTTTCTCCTGCTCTCCACGTGGGAAGTGAGATCTCGAAAGTCGTCCCGGCGCCCGGCTGGCTTACTACACGAATCTCTCCGCCGTGACCGCGAATGATCTCATGTGCGAGCGGAAGCCCGAGGCCAAGACCCTTTTCCTTCGTTGTATATTCGGGATTGAAAATACGCTCCACCTCCTCAGGGCTCATGCCGCATCCGTTATCCGAAATCTTTATGGTGACACGATCCTTCCCGCTCGAATCAACAAGAATACGAACAGTGCCTTCTCCCGAAATTGATTCCATCGCGTTCTTTACAAAATTGAAGATGGCCTGCTGCAGTTTATCCACGTCCATGGGTATGACCGCATGATTGTTCTTGTAGCCCGTTTCGAGAATGATCCCCTTGATCTTTGCCTCTTCCTGGACAATATTGACGATCTTCTGAAGAACATCGGCAACAGGATAATCATGGAGTTGAAGACGCCGACTCTTTGAAAAAGTCAGGAACTCTTCAATGATGCCGTCCAAACGCCTGATCTCGTCCCGGATAACACCGGCCAATGTTTGAAATTCTTTAATTTTGTCCTCATCCGCCGGCATAAATTCCCGCTTTAACCTCTGACTGGCCATACTGATTGCATTGAGTGGATTCCGAATTTCGTGGGCAACGCCCGCAGCAAGCTGTCCCAGGGCCGATAGTCTCTCAGCTTTTTCAAGCTGCCTTTCCATCTCAACGATACCCGCAAGGTGCCTGTTCTGATTGTGATAGAGTATCCACATGGCCAAGAGCATGATCAAAATGATGGAAGACATGAAAAAGATTATGTTGCGCCTGTTCTCGGCGAGGATTTCATCAGGGCCCTCGCGGTCAAGACCGAGCTTCGCTATGCCCGCAACCTTGCCGAATAAGTATATCGGTGCCGCCATCTCCAATATCTTCTTGCCACGGGAAATAATTTTCCGGCTTTCGAATTTCTTTGCGCCCGCAAGAATCAAGCCCGTATTCATCTTGCCCTGTTCTTCCGCATCAGGTATTTGTCCCAGGCTCCCGAGGATCATGTCGCGCTGATCCGTTATTCTGATGTAAACCAGGCCTTGCCCCTGTCCCAATCGTTCAAGCGCTTTTTCTATTGATACTTTAATACCCCAGTAGCGTTGTCCCTCGCGGTCAAGAGCGATTATGACGGTTCCGCTTCCGTCCGTGCGCCTCAGCGCTACAAACCCGATCTTCTTCTCCTTGCCCAGACGTGAGAAAAGATCGATGGTGATGGCGTCTATTCCCAAGACACGGGAAGGCTCCCCGCCGATAACGTCCCAATGGAGGATTCTGCTCTGATAGACAACCTTTCCTTTTCTGTCTAGAACGGCGACAAACCATAGACCTTTGTCTTCGGCAAATTTTCTCAGATATTCGTCACTCAGTTTATCCGCCTTCCATTGATTGTCAATTTCGCGACCCATGTCAACAAGCGCGGCTGTGAGAGATTTCTGCGGCAACAGGGCCTCATCCATTGGGGGGGCAAAGGTGCCGCCACTGTCCCTCTGGTACGCCTGTATTAGGGCGTTGAGGTTCTCCTGGGAAAGCCTCTCGACAACACCAATTATAGAAAGTCCCTGACTCTCCATGAAGCCCATTAAACTTCTGTCAGTTCTTCTGATGTCCATGATGCCCATGATCAGAATGAGGCCTATAAAGACAGTGCAGACAATGCCAATAGCTATCGGCTGCAGAAAGCGCCTGCCATACTCAGGTGCGTGGTGCTGCCATATTAATTTATGTTCACTATTCATGTATAAAAACCGCTACCTAAATCTTACTGTGTGATGCATAATATTTCATCGCTTAAAAAAGTCAACGATTCTTTCTCTTTGGGAAGCGAAGGACAATGGGAAAGCAGGTTTCGACAATTATGTCGATTCCAAAAACAATCGCTGCTTATTTCCTAACTGTCTGTTTTCTCAGAAACTATACGCAACTATCATAATACCGAATCGACATTTATTGCGATTGTCCCTCTGGCGGCAAGTGGCTGTTTGTGTAATCTATCTTTAATAAGCTACGTTATATCAATATGTTACAGCATGATGAGGCGTTCTGGCATGGGTTATGCATCTACCATGTTAACAAAGTTAATTATCGGTTAATAAACGGGCATGATTGGCCGGTAGTAAACTCCAAAACTAAGAAGGTAAACACCTTCACTCCTCCTGACCTAGGGGAGACATTAAGTCTCCCCTTTCTTTTTGTCCTTTTTAATCGATTCTCGCAATTTCCCCCATTTTTCGAGTCGATCCTTGATGATTTTTTCATGGCCTCGCCCCGTTGGTTTGTAAAAGATCTTTCCGCTGAGCTCGTCCGGCAGATAATCCTGCGGAACAAATGCGTCTTCATGATCGTGCGCATACATATAACCTTTGCCGTAGCCAATATCTTTCATCAACCGTGTCGACGCATTTCTTATATGGAGAGGCACGGCCAGCGTGCCAGTTTCACTTATTGTTTGTTTTACTTTTCCATAAGCAATATACAGTGAATTACTCTTGGGCGCTGTGGCGAGGTAAACGGCAGCTTGGGCCAGGGCGAGCTCTCCTTCCGGCAAGCCGATAAAATGAAACGCCTGCATCGCCGAAACAGCGATCTCAAGGGCCATCGGGTCGGCATTGCCCACATCCTCCGATGCAAATCTTACCATACGCCTTGCAATATAAAGAGGATCCTCGCCGGCGGCCAGCATGCGGCCCAACCAGTAGAGAGCGGCGTCAGGATCACTGCCGCGGAGGCTCTTGTGCAAGGCAGAGATGAGGTTGTAATGTTCCTCACCGCCCTTATCATACTGCAAAGCCTTCTTCTGCAGCACTTCCTCCACGACGGAGCGCGTAATCCTCCGCGAACCTGTCGCCTCTTTTCGCATGAGTGATGCAGCGGCCTCAAGGCTGTTTAACGCCATACGCGCGTCTCCGTCTGCAGACCAGATAATATGTTCAATGGCATCGTGTTCTGTATGAAGTCCCAGTCCTCCCAGACCCCGTTCCCTGTCATTGATTGCCCCGTCGATGATCAGCTCCAGTTCGTCATTTGTGTAGGGCTTGAGGAGCATGACTCGCGATCTGGAGAGGAGCGGAGAAATTACCTCAAATGACGGATTTTCCGTGGTCGCACCGATGAGCGTGATGAGACCCTTTTCAACATGAGGAAGGAAGGCGTCCTGCTGTGCTTTATTGAATCTGTGGATCTCATCCACAAAGAGAATCGTCTTCTTACGATGATAACGCCACAGAGACTTAGCCTCATCGACAACGGCCCTTATCTCCTTCACCCCGGAGAGCACCGCGGAGAAACTAACAAAGTGGGACTTGGTTTCACTGGCAATCACCCTAGCCAGTGTTGTCTTGCCAGAGCCCGGTGGTCCCCAGAAGATCATCGAAAAGAGCCTGTCCTCTTCGATTGCGCGCCTCAACAGGCTTCCTTCGCCAAGCAGATGTGATTGACCTACAAACTCCGAAAGATTCCTGGGACGCATCCTGTCCGCCAGCGGGCTCATACCCATGTCGGCAGTCTTTTCGTCAAATAGATCCATAAACTGTCACTGATCTTCTTCCGTATGTTTCTTCGCCGCCTCGATGAGCTCCATGAGTGTCGTGATCTTGTCCTTAGGAGCCTGACCTACGAAGGCATCCCATGATTCCTTATCCATGGTTCCCTGGAGATACTCCGCAACGGGGAAAAACGTTTGCCAGCAAGCGATGATGCGAGCGCAGGGAAGATTACCTCCTTCTTTCCGACAATAAGAAAATCTAACTTCACCCCCGAGCCGCGGACATCTCAATTCTAATGCGTCATATCTATTCATAATATGTGCTCGTTGCATGGCGCCACTTATGGCATGTGTATTAACCATGTCCAAAAATAGATAAGCCGTCAAGGGGAATCTTCCCTGACGGCTTATACTGTAACTATTCAGTGACACTTGTTCCGTTATGGTTTCGGCAAACCTTCAATTGCCTTCAAGGCCCGTTTGATTTCCTCGTCGGGCAGTTCGTAAGGTTCGAGCTTGCCGGAGAAGTAAGCATCATATGCGGCCAAATCAACAAGCCCATGACCGCTCCAGTCGAACAGGATAACCTTCTCCTTTCCCTCCTGTTCCGCCTTCTTTGCCACATCGACCACTGCGGCGATGGCGTGGTTCGTTTCCGGCGCCGGAATGAAGCACTCGGTCCTTGCCCATTTGACTCCGGCGTCGAATGTCTCCAGCTGGTTGTATGCCCGGGCCTCGACCAGCTTTTCATTGACCAGGTGGCTCACAATCGGGGCCATACCGTGATACCTCAGTCCTCCGGCATGTATCGGCGGCGGCACAAAATCATGTCCCAGCGTGTGCATAGGAAGAAGCGGCGTCAGCTTTGCAAGATCACCAAAGTCATATGCAAAAGGGCCCTTGGTCATCGTCGGGCACGATGTAGGCTCTGCGGCAATGACCGTGACCTTTTTGCCATGGATCTTGTCTCTTACAAACGGGAGGGATATTCCTCCGAAATTACTGCCGCCACCTGCACAGCCGATCACGACATCGGGATACACACCGATTTTTTCCATCTGCTTCTGCGCCTCGAGACCAATGATGGTCTGATGCATGAGCACGTGATTCAACACACTGCCGAGACAGTATCGGGAGTTCTTATGAGTGACCGCGTCCTCAACGGCCTCGCTTATGGCAATGCCCAGACTGCCAGGTGAATCAGGATGCTCCGCCAGCACCTGTTTCCCTGCGTTTGTCAACGTACTGGGACTGGGGATGCATTCCGCCCCCCAGGTATTCATCATCAGGCGGCGGTACGGTTTCTGTTCGTAGCTTACCCTCACCATGTATACCCGACATTCAAGGTCAAATATCTTGCATGCCATGGCGAGCGCACTTCCCCATTGCCCTGCACCGGTTTCCGTGGCAAGCCGTTTGATACCGAAAATCTTGTTGTAATAGGCCTGTGCTACGGCGGTATTCGGCTTATGGGAGCCGGCAGGACTCACGCCCTCATTCTTGTAATATATCTTTACGGGCGCGCCGAGTAGCTTCTCAAAATTCCTGGCACGGCAAAGGGGCGTAGGCCGCCACAGCAGGTATTTCTCCAGTATCGCATCGGGAATGTCAATCCAGCGCTGCCGGCTGACTTCCTGCTCGATAAGATTCATGGGAAAAACAGGGGATAGATCATCCGGCCCGACGGGCTTCCCTGTGCCCGGATGGAGTGGAGGCTTCATGGGCGTCGGCAAGTCGGCCTGGATGTTGTACCACTGCTTGGGTATCTCGTTATCGTTTAATCCCACTTTCACCTGTTCCATATGACGTTCTCCTTCGGTATTTATTAGGGGCTTTGCCAAGCCCCGTACCTGCAATGTGTTACTCCATCCATCCAGATATGGCATTATGTTTCCAGATTCGCCATCAAACCCTTGTGCCTTCGATACCATAGATTCGGAAAGAGTTTGTAAATCACTCTGGACACGGGTCCGATATACTCCCTCGTCCTCCTGTCGAACTGGCACGCCTGGATGATCTGTTCCTTGATATCCTTCTTATGTCCCACTTCGTTGAATATCTTGTAGGCACAGTGAAAAAGCGGGCTGTACATATTTTTCTTTTCCAGATATTTATTAACATTACGGATAGTATTTGGCCCTTCCGGCGTACCGTCAATTTTTTCAAGCACCTTGATGTTGGTTTCTATTGGATTTCCGGTATATAATTCATAATAAAATTTCCCATACCGGTAGTTCTTGCTAGCGACCGAAGACAGGGTTA
>DATJBN010000244.1:0-3945 GCA_035515335.1 Syntrophales bacterium
TTCTTGAGCGTATCCACGCCGCGATCAATCGCCTCATGAAGATTTCCGAGCTCGTCGTTTACGTAAATCCTCAATGCCTGGAAGGTCCTTGTTGCGGGACGGATTCTTCCCGCTTTTGATCGCGGGCTCATTGCTGAAGCAACGATATCGGCAAGCTCCGCGGTTGTCGAAATTGGGGATGACTTTCTCCGGATCGAGATCTTCTTTGCAATTTTTTCCGCCATTATCTCCTCACCGAAGTCCTTTATGATTCTGGCCAGCTCCTTTTCCGGCAATGTGTTGACGACATCGCAGGCGCTGATGCCACGGCTTCGGTCCATACGCATGTCGAGAATACCATTCAAAGAGAAGCTGAAACCTCTCTCTGCAGTCCCGACCTGATGGGCGGAAACCCCCAGGTCGAGGAGGATGCCGTCAACCTCCTCGATATTAAGGGACGCCAGGATGCTATCTATATCTGCGAAATTGCCTTTGACGATGATCTTCCTTTCGCCAAAGGGTTTCAACCGCTGCTCCGCCTCGCGTAGCGCGTCATCATCAACATCCATTCCGATCAACAGGCCGTCCGGTGCGGTATGGCGGAGAATCTCAGCGGCGTGTCCCCCTCCTCCCACAGTGCCGTCGACAAAGATGCCTCCTGGGCGGCAACGTAAAGACTCGATGACCTCTCTCTGCATGACCGGTGTATGAAAGGTGTACATTCCATAGGCCTTTTGCTTAGATTCCCAGATCCGCCATATACTTGCTGAAGCTGTCGATGTCGAATGAGCTTCTCTTCATCTCCTCATTGAAGCGCTCCTGGCTCCAGATCTCTATGACTTTGATCATACCCGCTAGAACAATGTCCTTCTCCAGACCGGCATATTCGCGGAGGTTAGGGGGTATCAGTACCCTTCCCTGGCTGTCGAAAGAACAATCCACTGCACCGGACATGAAGAACCGCTGGAAGGCCCTGACCTCTTTTCTGAACAGAGACTGATGACTCACCTTCTCTTCAAGGATCCGCCATTCGTCATAGGGAAAGACCATCAGGTAATTGTCCCAGTTTGTTATTACCAATTTGCTGTCGTCTTTTTCAGTGAAGACTTCCCGCAGCTTTGCGGGGAAGATGATGCGGCCTTTGGCGTCTATGGAATGGTGATACTGACCCCTGAAGACGGACATGGAATCCCTCCACATTAATCCACTTTGCTCCACTTGGCTTCACTATAGGGAGGGAAACTTTGTTTGTCAAGAAAAAAATCACTCTTTTTTTCTGTTAATTTGATATTTTAAGACTGCTCTATTGTGTGCGGAGAGGGTGGTAGAAAAGTTATGGGAGCCATCGTTATTGGAAACAAAATAGAGATATTTGACGGAAGCCGGGTACAGAGCAGCCTCCAATGAATCGATAGCCGGGTTTGCGATGGGGCCAGGAGGCAGTCCAGCGATTACATAAGTATTATAAGGAGTGTTCTTCAGCAGATGTTTCTTCTTTACAACTTTCGTAGTGGATTTCAGATCATAAACGGCGGTTGGATCGCTCTGCAGCCGCATCCCCCTTTTCAGCCTATTATGAAAAACGGCTGATATCAAAGGTTTCTCATCTTTAGATCCAGATTCCTTGCCAATAAGGGACGCGAGTGTCACGACTTGTGGGATCGTCATGCCTATCTCCTCCGCCCTTTCCTGCATGGAATGGTTAAAATTCTTCCAGAATTGACCGACCATTGTCTTGACTATAAACTTTGCGTCCATGGACTTGTCAAATATGTACGTATCAGGATAAAGATATCCTTCTACTGTCCTGCCCTCTATGCCAAGCGAGGAGACAAACTTTGGGTCGCCGCAGAGAGAGACAAAGGCCTTCTCATCAACCAATTTGAACGAGGCCAGGCGGCCGGCTATCTCCAGGACGGTGAAGTCCTCGGGGATTGTGACAAGGTATGAAACGATATCACCCTTCACCAACTTGTTGATTATAGCCAGGGGCGACATGGATGCTGAGAATTCGTATTCGCCGGCCCGGATATGGCCCTGTGCGTTTCTCGCGATCACCAAGCCATAGAACAGATATTTGTGCTTTATGAGGCCCGCATTTTCCAAGAGGTCAACTGATTTCAGAAAACTAGTCCCCCGGGGAATGTCGACGGTGACTGACTCATTGCTGTAGCGGTCCGTCGGGCTCAAGACATAGTACGATCCTGCAGAGAAAAGAAGAAACAGGAATATAATAAAAAGAATGGCAGGACCCCTTCTGTGCCTGCGATGGCAAGTTCTTATTCTCATAGGTAAGCTACTTATTCTTCCTTCAACTACTTTCCACGCTTCCGGGAATCGAGGTATCCCTGGAGTATCAGACTTGCAGCAAGCTTATCCACTGCCTGCTTTCTCCTCTTTCGGCCGACATGGGCTTGTGCCAGAATCTCTTCCGCCTCTCTTGTCGAAAGCGTTTCATCCCACTTGATTACAGGGATAGAAAATGCAGTTTCCAGAATGCGGGAAAACCTTGTGACCTTTTCACACTGGATTCCTTCTGTGCCGTCAAGTCTTACAGGGTAGCCGATTACGATCTCCTCGACACCGTAAGTCCTGATCAACCGCGCAATTTCTTCGAGATCATGATGGCGATTCTTTCGGCCTATCGTGGCCACGGCCTGGGCAGTCATCCCCAGTTCATCACAAACGGCGACACCTATTCTTCTATCGCCAAAATCAAGACCAAGTATCCTCATGTTAGCCGTTCCCTTAGAAGTAAAGAATGCTAACAAATCTAGTCCGCCGATTTCAAGTGGAGATTTTGTCAGTGGGCGATGACTGCGACGCGCAGGAAGAAAAATTCCGGTTGGCGAAAAATTGAATCTATATTCGGTAGGTGCGTCTTGTGAACTTGGGCTGCATTCCCACGTTAAACCGACCTTTTAGGTCTGCAGATTTGATGAGGAGCGGCGCGAATCGTGACTGCAGATATTCAGTCGAAGTCATGTCACCTGTTTCTTTTATTATCCGTTTCCGGAGGTCATCAAGCCAACCCTTCACATTTCCGTTCAGATACTTTTGGCTTGCAGGAATGACCATCAAGGCCTTATGAACCATCCTTCGGTAGACCTCGGCCTTTGCTCTGACCCGCGATGATGGATAATCCTTGAGTTTTACGTATCCCTGAAGTTGATTTTCAATGACACGAAAAACCGAGGGGCCCAAGGCGCCAAATTCATTATGGTACAGACCGCGCTGGATACTTGACATCTCCTGTTCTCCGATGCTGGGATGTCTAAATCCCAACCAGAAGCCATCCCATCTTCCAGGGATGTACATGGAAGAAAGAAATCTGCCTTCTTCCTTTAAACGCTTGTACAGCGGCGTACCATAAGCCGGCCCGTAGATGAGGAACTGGCAAACAGACGGCCTGAGACTTATCAACTCCCGGAACTCGTCTGCGATAATCTCCGGCGTCTGATAATCGAACCCTACCATCATCGAGGCAATTATGCTTATTCCATGGCTCCTCAGGTCTTGGAACAGGTCCTTAAATAACTTCCCTTCCATTTTCTTAAATTCTGCACGCTTTCCCTCGTAGCCTATCCATAAGAGGTCAAAACCCATCTCCACGAGTTCCACGGCCGAGAACTGCGAGAGTGATTTCACGCTTCCATATCCCATAAGGGAAAGAGGGGGAAGATCAGACCTGCGTAATTCTTCCAGGAACTGCATCGCCCTCTTCCTGTTGACGAAGAAATCTTCATCGCAAAGATAGAATCTGGTCATTCGCGGGTACGATCTCCGCAAGCGGTGGACGGCATCGACAATAGACTTGCCGTCGGAAAGCAGCAGGATATGCCTGCGGTCGAAGTAGTGCGATGTTGCACAGAAGTCACATCCGAACGGGCAACCCAGGCCGCCGAATATGTATCCCTCTCTGGGAAGGGGCAGGGAGAAGAGATATGACCTGCTGGTTATCGTCGG
>DATJBN010000245.1:0-3134 GCA_035515335.1 Syntrophales bacterium
TCTTTCAGGCCCAGGACAGGATTTCTTTCACAGGCTGAAATGTACGCATCCAGGAAGGATACATACTCCTGCTTCGAGGGAAGCTCAAGGCTTGCGCCTTCGCCCACCCTCGACAGACGATTGAAGTAAAAGACATCCGTCTTTCCAGAGAGCAATTCAGCAAGCGGCAGCACCTGTTTGACATTCTCTCTTGTCAGAGTCAGCATCACCATCGAATAGATCCCGAGTTCGCGGAGTATTTCGAGAAACCGCAATGTTCTTTCGAAGTGGCCATCTCCCCTGATGAAATCATTATACTCAGGCAAACCTTCCAGACTCACCTGAAAAATATCAGGTTGCTGGATGGAGAGCAAGGTCTTGATGTATTCGCGGGTGGACGGATTTCCCAAGATGGATAGGGTAAAACCACGATCGGAGGCCGCTTTGTAGATAGATAAGAAATCCGGATGCAATAGAGGGTTCCCGCCGGTAAATGTTATCTGGCCTTTTACGCCGCGCTGGCGGCAAAAGATATCGAGATCATCGATAATCATGAGAGCCTGTTCAAGTGTCAGCGCAGATCGATCGCTCCGGTCATAACAATGCTTGCAGTGAAGGTCACAGACCTGCGTGATATGCCACTGAAGAGTAAATGACGGCGATATCAGAAAATGCTTTCTCGTGTAAGGCGATGTTTCCCTGACGTCGAAATGGCGCCGGATACGAGACGGTGGCAAAATGACGATGCCTCTCTCGCCAGCACTATCCATGGCGGCGTCAACCGCGATGATCGGCAGTGCGCCCTCTTCTGCCACCTTTTTCCTATCGATACCTTCGGAGATCATTTTGAGTATGAGGAGATCCTCAGGAGCCGCCGCCTTCATGCGGACATTGCCGTCTTCCGGGTGTTGCCACACCAGGATATGTTCGTTTCCCGGCTCCGGGAACTGTTTGGTTGAAGCACCTCCATAATCGACAAGATTCTTCCATTGTAGCTCAAGGACAAGAAGTGTGGGATTGATGGCCATTTCCTCCAGGTCATCAGATATAGGGATATTTCGCTCTTTCACTGTGAAGATGCTCCATTCGAGGCGGGCTAACTCAGACAGAAATTCGGGGAGACCTGCACGAGGATCATAAGATCGGATGCTTTGCGGAAAATTTTCCGGCTTGCAATAGAGGTCAGGGCTCGACACGATCTGCTGCCACGTCTCGTGATCAAGAAGCGTGCGGCATCGAGGATAGATTGCTGCGAGGTCACTCTTTGAAGGGATCATCGGTGTTTCTCATAACAGGCAAAGGATGGCTTCTTCTAGCATACTCAGTTCTCAGATGAATTGCCTGCACTGTTTTTAGGGGAATGACCTGCCTAGTCCCTAAGAACAATACAGGGGAAGAATTGTTCTTAATAGCGCAAACTGCGCTATTTCTTCGTACCGCCTCAACCACTGGCGGGTTTGGCCGGCTGTTCCGTTGGGGTGCCAACTGCACCCGGTTTCGTCCCGCTTCAACTGCTTCCGGGCTTCGCCGGCTGTTCTTTTTGGACGCTACCTGCATCCGGTTTCGTCCCGCTTCAAGCGCTTGCCTTCTGCCCACAACCCGATACCATGAGAGCCGATCCGGAGATGAGTGAGGCCATGCAAAGCCCTGCAAGGAACTTTTTAAGATCATCCTTATCCATGTTACCCTCCTTGAAGATCAGTCCATCCTTTGCCTATTTTATTTGTAGCCAGTGGAGTTCACTCTGTCAAGAATTGTTTGGGAGAACAGAAACCAAAACTGCCTGGTACTCTAAGTTTAATTGTGGTAGCTTTTGTCAGAAGTTGGAGGTTAATCACTGCAGGCCGTATGAGATAATTCCATTGGAAAAGTTGCCTTTATCAGGCAGCACAGAAAGGAGCAGTATCATGATCAAGCATGTCGTCTTCATGAAATTCAAGAGCGGTGTCAACGAAAAAGATATAGCAGATCTGGAGAAGGCCATGGCAAAGCTTCCTGGAAAAATCCCGGAAATAAAAGAGTATCAATTCGGCCGTGATATCGTACATTCCGAAAGGTCATACGATTTCGCTCTGGTTTCCTCCTTTGAAGACCTGGAGGCGCTGAAGCGTTATCAACCGCATCCGGACCATCAGCCCGTTCTCGCGAAGGTGAAGGAGATATGTGAAAACATTCTGGCAGTGGATTTCAAGGTATGACCACATGCCGGCTTTGAAAAATTTTCTTTTTCATTTCGACTTGTGAGGAATTCCTTGTTGCATTAATAAATCAACAAATTGCCACACTCACTTTGCCGGCTCGCAAAATGACATCTGATATATTTTTTTTTAAGAATGTGACCGAGTCAGATGGGGTACCATGGCAGGAAATTTCTGCCCCATGTAGCGTTCAAACCGCAAGCTCGCTTCGATGAGCATGTCCAGGTTTATGCCGGTCTCTATACCTGTCTCATGGAGCATATTGACGGTATCTTCCGTGGCGATGTTTCCCCTGGCGCCGATGATGAAAGGGCAGCCACCCAGCCCTCCGAGAGACGTATCGAAGATGGATACTCCCTCATTGATTGCCGACCAGACATTAGCCAGTCCCAGACCGCGCGTGTTGTGAAGATGGAGGGAAAGAGGCACGGCCCCTGCAACTTTCTGCGCGCGCTTCACGAGCTTTCCAATTTGCACTGGGTTAGCCATGCCCGATGTATCGGCAAGACATATTTCGTCCGGTTCTTTTTTGAGGAACTGCTTCACCAACTTTATAACTTTGGATTGGGGAACATTCCCCTCGTAGGCACATCCGAAGGCGTTCATCACGCCCGCCCTCACTTCCATTCCTGCACCGTGTGCCTTCTCTATGAGCAGCCTTGCTTCCCTCATCGCCCCGGCGGTAGACGCATTGCTATTCTTCCTGCTGTGCGTTTCACTTGCGGACACATAAATGCCTACCTGTTGCACTTCGCACCGTATGGCCCTTTCCAGGCCCTTCTCATTTAATACAAGCGCCGCATATACGACGCCCTTCCTCTGCCTGACCATGCTCCAGAGTTTCTCTGCATCCTCCATCTGCGGCACCAGGCGCGGATTGACAAAGGATGACACCTCGATGCGCCGTACTCCGCAGTCGGTCAATGCATTGATGAGTCTTATCTTCTGATCGGTGGA
>DATJBN010000246.1:0-7909 GCA_035515335.1 Syntrophales bacterium
TTATGAGGTCGATGATCGCCCGAAGCTCAACGGGCGTGAGTCCGGCCATCGATTCATCCAGCATCAGGAGCCTTGGCTGCGTCGCCAGTGCCATGGAAACCTCAAGACGCTTCTTGTCGGCAATGGTCAATTCCGTCCCCAGGAATGATTTTTTTTCGCTGAGGCCTGTAAAAGCCAATACCTCGAGGGCCTTTTCCGTTGCCGGGCCGATCCTGCCGAAGCGGAGGAGCGCACCGGTCAAGACGTTCTCCAGGACCGTCATGTCGCTGATTACCTGAACAACCTGGAATGTCCTGGCGATACCGAGTTTGCAGATCTTATCCGCCCGCATGCGGTAGATGTCCTTTCCGAAGAAAGAAACCTGGCCGTTGTTTGGCTTGTAAAATCCTGTGATGCAGTTAAAGAGCGTGGATTTCCCCGCACCGTTCGGTCCAATTATGCTGACTATTTCACCTTCTTCGATCGATAAGTCGATATCCTGGTTCGCGGCCAGCCCGCCGAACCATTTTGTCATACCTTTGACATCCAAACAGATTGCCTTACTCATTTTATCTTATTCCCCATTCTGGAAAGGAATCCCCACACCCCCTGCGGCTGGTACATGGAAATTATAGTTATCAAGAAACCGTAGATCAACATGTCCACGCCCGTGCCCTTGTGGCCTAACCACACGCGGGTAACCTCCGCGATCGGAATGAGCACCGCGGCGCCTATGACCGGCCCCATCACGGAGCCCGCCCCGCCCAGCATGGAGAGAAGCACGATCTGAATAGATATGGCAAGCAGCATAACGCTCTCCGGATCGATGTAGAGTACATACTGGGCGTAGAATGTGCCTGCCATGGCGCTCAGAAAGGCGCTGATCATGATCGCAATCAGGCGATAACGGACAACGTTCACGCCCAGGACCTCCGCCACATCGTGACTCTCCTTGATTGCACGAAAATAGTAGCCCATCTTCGATGTGGCGACAAAATAGCAGACAACCAGGGCAAGGATCAGAAACGCGAGCGCGATGTAATAGTACGGAACCTTGGAGGTGTGGAACATGAAATTGGTAAAGGATTCATCGAGCATCGGGAGGGATATACCCTCGGCCGCGTTCATCAGCGTCCAGTTATTGAAATGGACTCGCACAATTTCAGCGAAGGCAATGCTTGCGATCGCGAAATAATGGCCGCGCAGATTGGAACAGGGATAGCCGATAGCTGCGGCAACTATCGCCGCAACGACGCCGCCCGCAATAAGTCCGATCCACGGATTTACGTGGAATGCGGTGAGCAGAAAAGAAGACGTGTATGCGCCGATCCCAAAAAATGCGGCCTGTCCGAACGAGAACATGCCGGCGTAGCCGCCCATGATATTCCAGGCCACTCCGAGCATCGCATACATGAAGACGAGGATCATTACCTGAAGCGGAAATATCTGCGTTACTACCAGTGGAAATATAAGCAGCAGGACCAGGGCAGCAAGGCCGAACGTCGTTTGTTTACGCGATAGGTTCATCATAGGTTACCACCCCAAGAGCCCCTGCGGCCGGATCCAGATCGTTACGAGGTAGATCATAAAAACGATGGCATACTTGTAAGCCGGGTCGAAGAAGAAGCCGCCCAGGGTCTGTGCGAGCCCAACGAGGATGCCGGCAATAAAAGCTCCTTCGATGCTGCCGAACCCCCCCAAGGCGACGATTGAAAAAGCGATGAGTCCGAAGAGGCCTCCGACCTGAGGGTAAATATAGTAGTACGTTGAGAGGAATGCGCCTGCCACACCAACGAGGGCGGCTCCGATCCCGAACGACAGGGAATTGATGCGCTCCGTATTGATGCCCATGAGCAGCGCCGATTCCCGATCCATCTCCGTAGCCAGGATCGCCTTGCCTGTCTTCGTCCTCTTCAAGAAGAGGAAAAGACAAACAGAAGTGATGATACTCCCGATTGACGCGACTGTTTTCGGAATGCTGAGGTTGATGTCCCCCACATCCCATGTCCCCTGAAGGATCGTCGGCGGAATCAGGCGAAAATCCGGCGTCCACAGATAGACAGCCAGGTTGGACAGGAAGATGCTGATACCGAAAGTGACGACCAGTTGCGCCAGCATCGGCCCCTTCATCACCTTACTCACGATGTAACGATAGATAAACATCCCCATCACGAAGAGGAAAAGAAAACATATGGGTATTGAAAAGAGGGGATCCAGTCCGTACTCGGTGAACAGCCAGAAGGAGGTAAACATACCGATCATGAGGAACTCGCCGTGTGCGAAATTGACTATATTCATGACGCCCCAGATCAGGGTTAGACCGATGGCGATCAGGGAATACATGAAACCGATCAGGAGGCCGTTTACAATCTGTTGGAGCAATTGCTCAGGCATAATTTCTATCCTTGCAAGCACACGAACAGGCGGGCATCAGTACAAGCCCGCCTGTCCATGTCGCTTCACAAATTTTCTTATTTCCTGCCTTTCCATCCTGGGAAGGGCCAGACCACATCTTTAGCGGCCGATGCAAAGGGCCACACCGTTACATACTGCTGGTTCTGGATCTGCACCAGTCCGCCCTGTGCATAGATGTTCTGGTGAGACTGCGGATCGAACTTGATTCCCTTCCAGGGATAGATCACCTGGTTGCCCGGAATGTTCGTCTCTAGAAGCGCTTTCACTACAGCCTCGCTGTTTGTGGATTTCGCCCTGTTGAAGGCATCCGCCAGGACGAACGGGGCCATGAAGCTGCGGGCCGCGTTTTCGCTCATGTCGATCCCATACTTCTTCTTGAAGAGAGCGTTAACCTTTGTCACAAGGGGTTTCTTCTTGCCGAGGTCGAGGGCAAAGGTCGAACGGACGATGATGTAATTGCCGTCTGCCTTCACGGCGGGCAGATAACCCGGTTCGATGTATCCGGCCATGGTGAGAATGCCTTTGGGGGCAAAACCCATTTCCTTGAAGGTCTTGGTGAAGAGGATGGCATCCGTTATATACGAGGCATGCATCAATACGTCGGGTTTGCTTTTGATCAGCGTTCCGACTTCGCTCGTCACATCCGTGGCGTTTGCTGCGTAAGAGACGTCGGCAACTACCTTGTAGCCAAACTCCTGTGCGTATTTTCTTGCATACTTGCCCACGTTGGAGCCGAATTCCGTATTCTCATAGAGTATGGCAACTGTTGAAACCTTTTTGCCCGTCTTTTTCTCCACATCCTTCAGGAACTGAAACCAGTCTCTCGCAAAGATCGCGTCATGGGGACTGACCCTGAAGAAATATTTAAATCCTCTCTCTGTAAGTGTGGGCGAGGAAGAGTCGGAGCAAACGTAAGGAACCTTGAGCCTTTCCGTAGCCTGGCTCGCTGTCTTGGTCACCGAGCTCTGATAGGCCCCGACGATGGCAACAACCTTTTCCTGTGTAATCAGTCGTTCCGTCTCAGACATGCCGTTTTTCGGCTCGCCTTTCGTATCGGCATAGACCACTTCCAGCTTCGCTCCTCCCAGATTCGGAATGCCTCCGTACTTCGCCATGGGAAGATCAAGGTCCTTACCATACTTTCCGTTGATGATATCCACCGCGAGGTCAACGCCTCTCCTGCAGTCGAGCCCCGTGGAGGCGATGTTCCCGGTCAATGGATATACACCGCCTATCTTGATGACCTGCTGCGCTAACACGGGTACTGAAAAAGCCAGTAGCAGGGACAGGGACAAGAAGAACGTTATCCAACTCTTCACCTTCATGACAATACCTCCTTCGTTAAGATTGTTCACCGTTTTGATCACGCCACAATATGTTACAGATCGCAAGTCGCTGCGATAAACATGCAGGCAGGTGAGCAGAACTTAAAAGGTCAAATAGACGGATGTTGTCCGTAACTAGTCGGATTCTCCTAACACAAAAGGATCAATCGAGCAAGATGATTTGCAGGTCCATTACGTTGGTGCCGGTGGGGCCGGTGATAAAGAGGCCGCCCGCGGCCTTGAAAAAATTGTAGGAATCATTGTTCCTCAAGAATTCCTCCGAACGAATACCGGCAGCTTCCGCTCTTTCGACGGTCTTTCCGTCGACAATGGCGCCTGCTGCATCGGTGGGCCCGTCGGTGCCGTCCGTGCCAGCAGAAAGGAGCATTATCCCTTCTATTCCTCTTATCTCCTCCGCGAAGGCGAGGGCGAGCTCTGTGTTTCTTCCTCCCAGACCGTTCCCCCGTACGGTAACGGTTGTCTCTCCACCTGCGATGAGACAGACTCTCCGGTCGGACTGTCTTTTTAAATCGTTTCGCGCATTGATCGCCTTCCCTGCGAGCCAGCGAGCAGCGTCCCGGGATTCGCCCTGCAGTTCCTCTGAGAGGACAATCGTCTCATAGCCCCGGGCTTCTGCTTCCTTCCTTGCCGCTTCAATTGCTTTTTTGTTGCTTCCCACGATCACGTTCTTTACTCGCTCAAAGGCAGGATCGCCGTTTTTTGGAGTCTCGGGTATCTCACCCGAGGCGCCCCTGATCAGGATGCTGCGTGCCTTTTCAGGAATTCGGTCCTCCAGGTTGTAATGTCTTACCACCCTCAGGGCATCCTGAAAGGTACTCTGATCCGGAGACGTCGGGCCGGATGCAATGACGTCGAGCGGGTCGCCGATGACGTCAGAAAGGATGAGAGAGAAAACGTAAGCCGGATATGCAATCTCAGCGAGTTTTCCCCCCTTGATTCTGGAGAGGTGTTTCCTAACTGTATTCATTTCCTGTATATTGGCGCCGGCCTTAAGCAGCATCTGCGTGATCTCCTGCTTCTCTGAGAGAGTGATATCCTTATGCGGTGCAACGAGCAGGGCGGAGCCCCCACCGGATATCAGACAGACGACAAGTGTTTCTCTGTCGGCCTTTTCGAGAAGGGCGATGACTCTTGCCGTCGCCGCAACTCCCTCATGGTCGGGAACGGGATGGGCGGCCTCGAAGACTTCAATCTTGGTGGAGAGATCCGATTGCGGCACATGGCCGTACTTGGTGATCATGATGCCGGCGGTGAGGATATCGTCCACTGAATCAGATACCGCTTTCGTCATAGGATAGGCAGCCTTGCCGAAACTGACTACATACAATTTCTTGTACTTTCCGTCGTTATAGAGGGAGCGGATTTTACCCACGCGGCCTTTGATGACCGTGTACGGATCTATCACTCTCAATACTCTCCGGAAGATCTCTGCTGCATTATTCTTACTAAGATCATCTGTCATAGGCGTGAAACCGATCGGCCGCTGCGGAAAGACCTACCACTAAATAAGCGTCGTTTATTTCTACGTCAACGGGTAAACTTCGTCAATCCGTTTTTTAGCTGATGAAATATTTGTCGAATTGTTTATAATAGTGCCCATGCAGATCGCAAACAAGAGTGATGCAAGATTAGGGGGCGAGCGATGCGCTTCATGGGCTACAGACGCAAGGATGGAAACGTTGGCATAAGGAATCATGTGCTCATTATCCCATCTGTGGTCTGCGCAAACCGCGTAGCTAGGGGGATATCCCAGCTTGTAGCAGGCACGACCTGGGTCGAGCACCAGCACGGATGCACTCAACTAGGGGCGGACGCGGCCTTGACGAAACGGATCCTCGTCGCCCACGGCATACATCCCAACGTTTATGGCGTAGTCGTAGTCGGCCTCGGCTGTGAGACATTGAGGGCACAGGATGTAGCTGAAGAAATAAAGGAAAAATGTCCTGATAAACCTGTTCATCTCGTGATGATCCAGGATGAAGGCGGGTCCGTCAGGGCGATTGCAGCAGGGGCAAGCGCCGCAAGTAAAATGGCCGCCGGCGCTTCATCTGCGGAACGCATACAATGCGCTCTTTCTGAACTCATCCTGGGAACGGAGTGCGGAGGATCCGATGCCTGTTCCGGCATATCGGCAAATCCGGCACTGGGTGTAGCCTGTGATCTTCTGATCGATGCCGGCGGAAGCGTTGTCCTCGCGGAAACTACGGAACTCATCGGCGCAGAGCATCTTGTTGCTGCGCGTGCCGTAAGCAAGGAGGTTGCAGCCCGCTGTTACGAAGTGATTAAGAGATGCGAAGATTTAGCAAAGGCAATGGGTGTTGATATGCGTGGCGGACAACCCACGCCGGGAAATATCGAAGGCGGCTTGTCATCCATTGAAGAAAAATCGCTCGGCTGCGTCTATAAGGCGGGAACCAAACCCCTCCAGGATGTTATCGATTACGCGATGCCTGTTACGAAGAAAGGACTCGTTTGGATGGATACCCCTGGGCAGGACATCGAGCAATTGACGGGCATGGTCGCGGGCGGCTGCCATGTCATAGTTTTCACCACAGGACGGGGGACATGCTGCGGATCGCCTATTGCGCCCGCCGTCAAGGTAGCGACAAACACGGCGATGTTTGAGAAGATGAAAGACAACATGGATATGAATGCCGGCACCATAGTGAGCGGTGAAGAATCCATTCAGCAAGTCGGGCGACGGATTTATCAAGAGGTCATACAAGTGGCTTCCGGCAAGCTTGTCAGAGCCGAGGTCCTCGGATTCAACGATTTCGCGATAAAACGTATCGGTCCATCGATGTAATAGACAGAAACGCAGAAGGTATTAGACATGCTGAGGAGAAAGGCAATCTTGATGGAAGCCGGAGACAACGTGGCGACCGTCGTGGTGCAAATCGACGGCGGAGAGGAGATCATTGTAGAAACAGATAAACAAAAGTTTGTTGTGCATGTGATGGAGAACATCCCTTTCGGCCACAAATTTGCCATCCGGGATATTAGCAAGGGGGACCTTATCATCAAATACGGTGAACCTATCGGCGCTGCCCGCACGGATATCAAAACAGGTCAGCACGTCCATGTGCATAATCTGGAAAGCAGGCGGGGACGCGGCGATCGATAACATATATTGCCATAGCGAGATAACGACTTAAAACAAAGCAAAGGAGCAAGTCATGAAAAAGATTGGCTGGATCGGCACTGGTGTCATGGGAAAGTCCATGTGTCTTCACATACTGAAAAAAGGATATCAGCTGTCAGTATTTAACCGGGCAAGGGAAAAATCCGGAGAGCTTTGCAAACAGGGCGCCACCTGGTTCGATACTCCCGGAGATGTAGCGGCAGCGAGCGATGTGACATTCACGATGGTCGGAGAACCGCCCGATGTTAAGCAGGTGATACTGGGAAAAGGCGGCGTATTGGAGGGGAGTCGTTCCGGAGCAGCTATCGTCGATATGACAACGTCCGAGCCGTCCCTGGCCCGTATTATCTATGAAGAAGCAAAAAAGAGAGCTGTGTCATCCCTTGATGCGCCCGTCTCGGGTGGAGACGTGGGCGCACGCGAGGGCACGCTCGCTATCATGGTAGGCGGTGATGAAGACGTCTTCAAGCGCGTCCTCCCTGTTTTTGAATTGATGGGAAAGAATATCGCTCACATGGGCGGCCCGGGCATGGGCCAGCATACGAAAATGAGCAACCAGATCGCTATTGCCGGAAACATGGTCGGTGTAGTGGAGTCACTGCTCTACGCCCGCAGGGCCGGACTCGACCCGGATGCCGTCATCGACATCATCGGGAAGGGCGCGGCGGCGTCCTGGTCCCTGAACCAGCTGGGACGTAGGATCATCAAGGGAGATTTCGCACCAGGGTTCTACATACGCCACTTTGTGAAGGACATGGGAATCGCTCTCCTCGAAGCGAGAAAGATGAAGCTCTCTCTGCCGGGCCTGGCAGTCGTGAACCAGTTCTACACCGCAGCCATCGCGGAGGGCTTGGAGACAGACGGCACACAGGCACTTTACAAGGTGCTTGACCGACTGAACCGTCCCTGACCGTGTTGGTCTTGAGCAACGTAAGGGGAACGGTAGGAGGTATCAAATGCGCGTGAAGAGTCTCCTTATCGTAATCTTAATTCTTTATGCAGGATACTATATCTGCGTATCCAAGGG
>DATJBN010000247.1:0-2221 GCA_035515335.1 Syntrophales bacterium
CTGAGGAGGCTTGAAGCAATTGTGGGGAGGGACGGCATGACAAAAACGGATATTCAGCTGCTTGACTTCGCAGATGCATTCGAAAAAGAGCTGGTGAGTCAGGGCGTGGACCGTCGTACTGTTCATGAAACCCTTAATATCGGGCTTAATCTGATGAAGAGATTTTCCTTTGAGGTCAAATGATACACCCCACGAGAACAAATCTGATGCTCCTGAAGGAAAAGACCCGTTCGGTCTCAAACAGCACAGGCATTCTCAGGGCGCGGAAACAGGCACTGATCAGGGAATTTCTTGCAACTACCCTTCCTTTCCTGAGGTCACGGGAAGAGATCAGAGGTACTTACGGGAATGCTCTCCATGAACTGGCACTGACCCTGGGACACGAGGGGAAGAGCATCATCGAATCGATAGTTGCTGTTTCGGAGAGGGATTTCAGGATTGATGTCACCGAAAAAAGCATCTGGGGACTGAAATATAAGGACATTGTTTTCCATGATGAGCCTGTGCGGAAACCCGATGAGCGCGGGTACGATGAATACTCGACAACGACACATCTTGATGAGAGTACGGCGCTTTTTGAAAAGTTGCTGGCATCCATGCTCATCATTGCCGAATATGAGTCCAAGATAAAGAGGCTGGGCGACGAGATCATGAGAACGACAAGGAAGATCCGCGTGCTGGAAGAGCTGGTGCTGCCTGATCTGAAACGCCGGATAAAGACCATCTCGCAATTTATCGGAGAGCGTGAGAGGGAAGCCCATTTCCGTCTCAAGAAATTCAAGGAGATGAAGCGTGGGTGAATTGCCGGGGAAAGGGGGGACCGCATCACGTTCGCATTTTTCAGATCTTTCTCGCCGGAATTTGTGCGCACCCGACTCTTCTTCAGTATACTTAAGAAAGTGCATATTTTTGAATATAAGAGGCATTTATTACAATTATAAGTCTATCAGAAAGATAAATAATTTTGATTGACAACATATTTGTCTTTTGATAATGTTTTGATAAGAAAATCTGATAATTTGATTTATTAGAGTGATTCCAGGCATAGAAAGTGTTGAGTTGTTTTAATAATTTTCTTAACACCGAGGAAGGAGGTACCGTATGAAAAAAGTTTTGGAAGAGATTTCCGAAGAGAAGGGAGATCTCATCGAGAGACTGATTGCGAGGGGTGTCTCACGAAGGGATTTCATGAAGTTCTGTGCCTCGATGGCTGCGGTCCTTGCGCTGCCGGACACTTTTGCAGGAAAAATTGCGGAGGCCCTGGAAAAGGCAAAGAAGCCTTACGTGGTCTGGCTTGAATTCCAGGATTGCGCAGGGGACTCGGAATCCATGCTAAGGGCAACCAAGCCGACTATTGGTGAGATCGTCCTTGATGTCATTTCGCTTGAGTATCATGAGACGATAATGGCAGGTTCGGGCAAGTTTGCGGAGAAAGCCCTCCAGGATGTAGTGAAGAATCAGCAAGGGAAATATATCGCGATCGTCGAAGGGGCGATCCCGATGAACGATGGCGGGATTTATTGTACGATCGGAGGCAGGACGGCCCTTGAGATTGCAAAGGAAGTGTGCGGAAATGCAGCGATGACGCTTGCCGTAGGATCATGTTCAAGCTGGGGAGGGGTTGCCAGCGCCAGTCCTAATCCAACAGGCGCTGTTGGGGTCGCGAAGGCAGTTCCAGGGATAACCTATGTCAATCTGCCGGGATGCCCCATGAATGTTGAAAACGTGACAGCGACAATCGTCCACTACCTTACCTTCGGAGCGTTGCCTCAGCTCGACAGAGAACATCGTCCGCTCTTTGCCTATGGTAAACGTATCCACGACAATTGCGAAAGGCGTGCGCACTTTGATGCAGGACAGTTTGTGAGGCAGTGGGGCGATGAAGGACACCGTCGGGGCTGGTGCCTGTATGAAATGGGGTGCAAGGGGCCCGAGGCATACTTTAATTGCCCGACAATCAAATGGAATGGCGGGACGAGCTGGCCGGTACAGGCAGGACACGGCTGCTTTGCCTGTGCGAGCACGAATAATTGGGACGCCTTTGGAGCGATCTATACCAGGTTGCCGAATGTTCCGGGCGCGGGCTATCAGACCACCGCTGATAAGATCGGCCTCGGTGTAACGGCAGTTGCGGCGGTCGGCGTAGCAGCTCACGCTATTGCGAGGGCAGTTAAGGGTAAACCTCATGAGGAAGAAGAAAAATAAATAGATAAAAGGAGGA